>QHXD01000066.1:0-24970 GCA_003223895.1 Acidobacteriota bacterium | reverse complement strand
CATCAGGCAGCGTCGGGCTGAAGGTCGGATTGATTTGCGAAGGACTCGCGCACCTCTATGTGCATGCCGGCAGCCGCACACAAGTCTGGGACACCTGCGGGCCTGATGCCATTCTCCACGCGGCCGGCGGGCGCATGACCGACGCGCGGGGTGCACCGTTGCGGTACGATCAACTCGAAGTTCGAAACCTCAATGGTCTTGTCGCGACGAACGGTATCATCCACGATCGCGTCGTGAAAGTGACGCAATCGGTAATCGCTCGTTAACTACCCTCGCCCGACAAAAGGCATCTTCGTCGCCATGATGGTCATGAACTGAACATTGGTGTCCAGCGGCAAGCTTGCCATGTGAAGGACTGCGCGCGCCACGTGCTCCACGTCCATTCTGGGTTCTGAGGCGAGGGTCCCGTTTGCCTGCATGACACCGTCCTTGAAGACTTGGGTGAAATCGGTTGCGGCATTGCCAATGTCGATTTGTCCGCAGGCGATTTCGTACTTGCGTCCGTCGAGAGCGGTTGCTTTGGTCAAGCCTGTGATCGCGTGTTTTGTGGCCGTATAGGGTGCGGAGTTCGGCCGAGGAGCATGCGCCGAGATGGAACCGTTATTGATGATTCGGCCTCCGCGCGGGCTCTGAGTTTTCATGAGCCTGAAGGCTTCCTGAGTACAGAGAAACGCTCCGGTCAGGTTCACATCCACAACGGATTGCCATTGCTGGTATGTGAGGTCCTCGAGCGGCACGGCCGGTGCCCCGGTTCCTGCGTTGTTAAACAACACGTCCAGGCGCCCGAATGCTTCCTTTGTCTTTGCGAACAGGAGCCGAACCGCCGACGGATCGCTCACGTTCGTCGGCACAACGAGCGCCCGCGAGCCGGCCGCCCCGCTTTCCTTCGCCGTGTCCTGGAGAAGCTCCGCACGGCGTCCGGCCAATGCAACGGAGTATCCTTCCCGCAGAAAAGCCAGCGCAACACTTCGTCCGATTCCCGTTCCCGCTCCCGTGACGATCACGACTTTACTCATAGCCTGCA
Source organism: Acidobacteriota bacterium (assembly GCA_003223895.1). Classification (GTDB taxonomy): domain Bacteria; phylum Acidobacteriota; class Terriglobia; order 20CM-2-55-15; family 20CM-2-55-15; genus 20CM-2-55-15. The sequence continues at coordinate 23,946 of QHXD01000066.1, read as the reverse complement.
AGTTTACTCCTTTCAATCAGAGGGAAATTCGGGGACAGACGTATAAATCACCTAAATTCTATTCAAGAATCCTTGATCGAATTTAGGTGATTTATACGTCTGTCCCCGAATTTCCCTTTGTGTCTTTGTGTTTAATCCCTCTGTCCGCCCATGCTAGTGTTGCTTGTATGAACAGAAACCAGCACGTGTTGACAGTCGTGACTGCGGCGGGCTTCGGCATCCTGGTATGGATAGGTACGGTGCACCCGCAGGCAGGTCAACGCGGAATTCCAGGGACGGAGAGCGGCCTGGCTACGTTCCAAACCCGGTGTTCGGTTTGCCACAACAACCCTGTTCCGGGCGCGCCCCCGGCATCTGCAATTCGTGAGATGACACCGGAAAGGATCTATGACTCCCTTGCTACGGGTTCGATGCAGAAGTATGTCGAGGGCTTGAGCGACATCCAAAAGCGAAGGGTTGCAGAATTCATGAGCGGCCGGCCTGTGGGCAGCGCGAAAGTCGGTGATGCGAAAAACATGCCGAACCAATGCCGCAACAATGCCGCATTACCCAATCCGGCCAATGGCGCCGCATGGAACGGATGGGGTGTGGATATCGCAAACACGCGGTTCCAGCAAGCGCAGGCCGCGGGCCTGACGGCGGCGCAGGTGCCGCGATTGAAGCTGAAGTGGGCCTTCGGTTATCCGGCCGGCGAGTCTGCCAATGGGCAACCAACGGTTGCTGGTGGACGCGTCTTTGCAGGCGGCGACAACGGCTTCGTGTACTCCCTGGACGCCGCGACCGGTTGCGTCTACTGGTCCTTCGAGAATGGCTCGATCGTGCGGAATGCGCTGACGATTGGACCAATCACCGGTCAAGGCTCCGCGCGCTACGCCGCTTATTTCGGCGACGGACAGGCCAACGTCTTTGCACTGGACGCACAAAACGGAAGACTTCTGTGGAAAACAAAGGTTGATCCCCACTTCGTCGCCCGCATCACCGCAGGAGTGAAGCTCTATAACGGAAAACTGTTCGTTCCGGTCTCTTCATCCGAAGAGTTCAGCAGCGGTCACAGGGACTATCCTTGCTGCACTTCGCGAGGCAGCGTGGTGGCTCTTGACGCGAACACCGGTAAACAAATCTGGAAAACCTGGGTCGTTCCCGACGAGCCGAAGCCGTACAAGACACAATCCAATGGAGTGATCCTGTACAAACCGGCCGGCGGAGCGGTTTGGAACTCGCCCACGATCGATCCGGTTCGAAATGCGGTTTACTTCGGCACAGGTGATGCCACGACCGCACCCTCGCCCAGGACCACTGACGGCGTCATGGCCGTGAACATCAATACTGGAGAACTGCTCTGGTCCTATCAGGCGCATGAAAACGACGTGTTCATGGGTGGCTGTACTCTTCCCACTCGAGGTGACGCGTGTCCCAGTCCCAACGGACCGGATCTCGACATCGGAAACTCGCCTATTCTCAAGACATTGCCGAACGGTAAGCGCGTGCTCATCACGGGCACGAAAACAGGTGAAGTCTTTGGGCTCGATCCGGACAACAACGGTGCCCTGGTGTTTCGGGTTTCTGCGACGGGCGTCCCGGCGACAGGGGCGCGTGGAGCCGGTTCCATCGTCTGGGGCGGGGCAGTTGACGACCGGCATGTCTATTACGGAGTGAGCGGAATCGGGCTTACGGCTCTACGGCCGGCTTCCGGCGAGCGCGTCTGGGTCTTTACTCCTCCCGCGCCGGCGGGCGGCCGCGGCGGTTTGCTTGGTGCGGCGCCGACGGCGATCCCGGGAGTCGTTTTCGAAGGAGCGTCCAACGGGATGCTCTACGCGGTTTCGGCCGCGGATGGAAAACAACTCTGGGAATTCAACACGGCCCAGGAATTCGAGACAGTAAATAAGGTTCCCGCGCATGGAGGCGCGATAACCTCAACTGGGGCGGTTATCGCCGGCGGAATGGTCTTCGTGGGATCAGGCTACGCCATCAGCAACGGCGCTTCAGGCGGTAACGTCCTTCTGGCTTTTGGTATCGATTAACGGTGAACCTCCAGCCAGGAATGAAGTTCGGGCCGTACGAAATAGTCTCTTCCATCGGAGCCGGAGGCATGGCCGAGGTTTACAAAGCCCTCGACACACGCCTGAACCGCACGGTTGCGATAAAGGTTCTCCACGAACAACTCTGGTCGGACCCTCAGGCGAAGGAGCGCTTCGAACGTGAGGCGCGTACGGTTGCAGCCCTCAATCACTCGCATATCTGCACGCTTTACGATATCGGTGAACAAGACGGTGCCAGGTATCTGGTAATGGAGTATCTGGAAGGCGAAACCCTTGCGGAGCGCCTCCGAAAAGATGCTCTGCCCGTCAATGAAGCACTCAGGATTGCGTCTGACATTGCCGACGCGTTGGAAAAAGCGCACCAGCAGGGAGTGGTTCACGGGGACCTTAAGCCAGGCAACATCATGCTGACGAGGTTCGGTCCAAAATTATTGGATTTCAGCCTGGCGAAGCCGGTTCAAACCTCCAGCGTCGCGGCTCCGGATCCGATGACCACAGTGTCCGCCGAATCAGATCGCAGGATTCTGGGTACCGTCGAATATCTGGCACCTGAATCCCTGGACGGCGGCGATTTGGATCAGAGCATCGATATCTGGAGCTTCGGCTGCGTGCTGTATGAAATGTTGACCGGGAAAAGCGCTTTCGGCCAACGCACCCTCTCAGAGACGATCGTTCACATCCTGAAACATGATCCCGATTGGGAATTGTTGCCGGCGAGTACACCTCTGTCGATTCACGCGTTGTTGCGAGTGTGCCTCGCCAAGGATCGAAACTCCCGGCCGAATCGGATGCTCGGCATCGCACGCGCGCTGGAACAGCCTTCGGTGTCCGGTCCAAAACACAACCTGCCGCAGCGGTTGAATGCGTTTGTGGGCCGCGAACAGGAACTCAGTGACATGACGTCGGCCCTGGCGAAACATCGCCTGCTTACGCTAACGGGACCCGGCGGTGTGGGAAAGACACGGCTGGCTCTGGAGGCAGCCCAGAAACTGCTCTACGATTTTCCGGATGGTGTCTGGCTCGTTGAATTCGCGACCGTTGTTGAACCTCAATTCGTGAATCAGGTCGTGGCCGCCGCAATGGCAGTTGATGAACAGCCGGCGAGACCGATCAGCGAAACTTTGTTTGAGTACCTGGAAAACAAAAGCTCATTGATCATCCTCGACAATTGTGAACACCTGGTTGAATCCGTTGCCGCTATCGCGGAAGAGATTCTCAGCCGCTCCAGAGGCACGAAGATCATTGCCACCAGCCGGGGCTCATTGAGCCTTCCCGGAGAACGGTTGTGGCGTGTTCCGTCGCTTTCAATGCCGACGCACCGATTTGAGGATGTGCCGATACAGGAACTGCACAACTACGATGCGATCCGGTTGTTTGTTCACCGTGCACGGTCGGTGGCTCCCGAGTTCCTACTGACGCCGAGTAACTCGAGCGCAATTCTGGAAATCTGCAATCGAGTGGACGGCATCCCACTGGCGATCGAATTGGCAGCGGCGCGAATCAAGGTCTTGTCGCCACGGCAGATATGCGAGCGTCTTTCCGATCGCTTTCTTCTTTTGCGAACTCAATCCGGAACAAAAGAGCCCCGCCACCAGAGCTTGCAGGCGGCCCTGGACTGGAGCCACGACTTGCTGTCTGGCCAGGAGAAACAATTATTCAGGCAGCTCGGTGTCTTTGCCGGCGGTTGGACACTCGAAGCTGCGGAAGCAATCTGTACGAGCGGCGGCGATCTGCCGGTTTTTGAGGTGTTGTCTTTTCTCACTGATAAGTGCCTGGTTCAAACAAAGCCGTTCCAGGACGGAATGAGATTTGAGCTCACCGAAACGATTCGCGAATACGCCTGCGAAAAGCTCAAGAGAGCAGGGGAACTGGCGGCGGTCAGTAACCGCCATTTGATGCATTTTGCCCATGTTGCAGTGCAAGCGGAGCTCAAGCTCCAGGGTTCCGAACAGCAGGCGGTGTTGGAGGAACTGGCTGCAGAAGACGATAACTTCAGGGCGGCGCTTACGTGGGGATTGCAGGTTAACCCTGAAGTCGCGCTGGAAGCAGCCAATGCGCTCTCCGACTACTGGCGAATCCGCGGCCGGCTGGTGGAAGCCGAAGGATGGCTCGAGCGAGCAGTCAAGCAGGAGGTTTCAGAACAAGATCAGATCATGAGAGCCAGGGCACTCTGTGCGCTCGGCCTGATTGCCATTGCGCAGGGAAAACCTTCGCCTGCGACGCTATTCCTGGAGGAAGCGCTCGAAAAATTTCGCGACAGAAACGACGAGTTCGGAGTAGCTCGCTGCCTGGGGAATCTGGCATTGGTCGCGTTGTACAGGGGTGAGTACGATCTGGCTGTTTCATTTTGGGAAGAAGCCCTGCAGATTGTACGCAGACTGGGAAACGCCCGGTCTGTTGCGGCAATTCTCAACAATCTGGCGATGGTTGCGAGGCGCGTGGGCGACCAGGACAGAGTTCGCAATTGTCTGGAACTGGCTTTACAGATTGCTCGAGGTCTGGAGGATCAACATTCCCTCGCAGGCATTTTGAATAATCTGGGCCTTTCGCATCAGGATCAGAATGACCTGGCCGGAGCTGAACGCCTGTGGGCGGAAAGTCTCGCCATACGGCGCAAGCTCGCGGATAAGGAAGGTATCGCCGCCTGTCTCTTCAATCTGGCGGATGCCGCTTTTGAAAAGGGCGAATACGATATCGCAAACCGGCAGCTCCTGGAGGCGCTGACCTATTATTATGATCTCCGCGCAAGAGGAAGTCTCGCATCCGTCCTTCTCTATCTTGCGAAAGTGGCCGGCGCAAAGGAGCAATATCGAAAGGCCGCAGTTTTGATGGGATCAGCAATCTCACTGCAGGAAAGCAGCGCGTATGCGTGGAGCCCGCGAGAAATACGCACTTATGAACATCTGACGGCCGGGCTCGAAGAAAAACTTGGGAAAGAGGGTTTCTCTGATGCTGTCGTTGCCGGTCGTTCCCTGACGATCGAGCAGGCGTTGACTCGCGCTCGCAACTGAAACGACCGCCGCTACAGCTTCCTTTCTTACAAGTCATGATTCTGTTCAGGAAAGTGGGTTTTCTGCAAGCCAAACCGGCCCCCTTTCGATTATCGAGTAAGGAAAATATTTACAAAAAGATAGGGCGCCTGCCATGGGCTCATTGGGATGGAAAATTAAAAGGGGGGAAAATGCCAGCCAAGTTTAGAATTCGCAAGCTGGTCGCGATTTGCGCGATCACGGAGATGCTCCTGTTCATGGGCGTCGTGGGTGTGAACCGCCTCGATGCACAAGCAACGGCAGCCATTTCCGGCACCGTAATGGATTCGTCCGGCGCTGCGATCGGCGGGGCGACGGTTCAAGTGAAGAATACCGGAACCAGTCTCACGCAGACCGCCACCAGCGATGAATTGGGACGATTCCGCTTTCCCGACTTAGCCATCGGGGGGTACGAGGTGCAGGCCTCGACTCCGGGTTTCCAGACCATCGTTCATAAGGACATCACGCTCACGGTGGGGAGCAATCCTGTTGTCGATTTCAGACTGCCGGTGGGCGAGACGCAGCAGACCATTACGGTCGCAGCCGAGGTTTCGGCAGTGGAAACGCAATCGACGGCTTTCGGAGCGCTGGTGGAATCGAAGCAGATAACCGATCTCCCGCTCAACGGGCGAAACTTCACGCAACTTCTGACGCTGGCTCCCGGCGTGACACAGATCCCGCTGGGCGCTCCGGGCGCCGGGAGCACGTTTTATGGAAATGGCCAGAAGTACTCGATCGCCGGATCGCGTCCGTCCGGACAGGCTTATCTCCTGGACGATCAGGACATGGTGAATTTCTGGAACAATGGTCCTGGCGCGGGCGGGCTGGGAACGGCGCTCGGAGTGGAGGCGATTGCGGAGTTTCAGACGCTGACCAACACGTACACCGCACAATTCGGCGGCAGCGGCGCGGTGATCAACGCTTCCAGCCGTTCGGGCACGAACACGCTCCACGGCTCCGCGTACGAGTTTCTGCGCAACGACAAGCTCGAGGCTCGCAACTTCTTCGACACTGTTGTCAAGCCTGGGCACACCAGCGCGCAGCCACCGACGTACCGTCAGAATCAGTTCGGCGGCAGCCTCGGCGGTCCCATCAAGAAGGACAAAGCGTTTTTCTTTGGAAACTATGAAGGACTGCGCAAGACGCAGATCATCACGAATGTTGTCACCGTTCCGGATGCCTGCGCGCACCAGTTCCTTACGACAACGGCCAGCGGCGCCTGCGGCGCGCCGGTAACGGAAAGCTCCAATCCGGCTGTCCGGCAGGGGGTGCGGAACGCGATGGCGCTTTATCCGCTGCCGAACTACGTGCCGCAGCTCTTTGGCGCGACGGGAGCAGCTTCAGCCACCGGGCAAGCCCTTGTGGATAATCCGAACATCGGCAACCAGAACTACGTTCTTGGACGTCTCGATTACCTGGCATCCGAGAAGAGTTCCGTTTTCGTCCGCTACGTTATGGATCGGGCCAATCGCGATTTCATGACGAATGTTCCGTATTGGCCGGAATTCGATCGCACACGCGACCACTTCATCAGCATCGAAGAAAGGCACGTTCTCACCAACAACCTCGTGAACATGGCCCATGTGGGCTACTCCCGGACATACGAGGACGCGTACGTCTACGGCAGCCCGGTAGTCTCTAACGGAATTGCTTCGCCGGGGACCATCGCCACGCCGGTGACCTCCGGCGGCACGAGCCCCGGGGTTCACCCGCTCCAGTTCTTCAGCAGCGATCCGGCGAGCCAGTTCTATGCCGTGAGCACTGCCGGCCAGGGCGTGCCGCGCCAGGACGGCTCGATCAATCCCGGCAGCGGAATTACGACAATCGCCGCCTCTGCCACGCTGCCGTTCTACCTGGTTCCCAACAAGTTTTCATTCGGAGATGACATCGTCTGGACCGCCGGCGCCCACAGTATCAAGGCGGGCGGCAACGTCATGAAGCTTGTCGAAAACACCTGGGCTCCTTTCCAGGTTGCTCCACAGTGGGTTTTTCCGAACTTGACCGGTTTCATGCAGGGCAACGCGTCAACTCTTAACGGGCAGGTTTCAGACGCTCAGAATCCCGGCGCCGATTCCACCAAGGACTACCGTTACTGGGTTTTCTCGGCGTACGTCGACGATCAATGGAAACTCACGAGAAAGCTCACGCTGAACGTTGGACTGCGATACTCGCCGACCAGCATCATCAAGGCGGTGGGGCACGAGCAGTTCAACCTCATTAATGCGCCTTTCGGGCAGTGGGTACCGGTTGATCCAAGGGTTGGCCTCGCCTGGGATCCGTCCGCGGATCACAAGACTTCCGTCCGTGCCGGCTTCGGCGTGTTCCACAGCGTGCTCTACTCGCGGGACACGAATCACTGGCTCCAGCCTCCGTTCCTGACCGTGGCTCAGACCACGACTTCGAATCCGCCGATTCAGTTCCCGTTCCCGTGGACGAACGTGCCGCGCTCGTCGGGGACGGTTATTCCGACCGATGGCACGCTGAGTTGCACCGACTGCGACTATTACGGCGTGCACACGACGCCATATCAGATGCAGTGGAACTTCAACATCCAGCGTGAAGTAATGGCGAACACCGTCGCCACCGTCGGCTACCTCGGTTCGCATAGCGTGCACCTGCCCGCTCAGAAGGACTTCAATTATCCGGTTCCGTTTACTGGTCCTTCCGGCCGGCCGACGTTCGGCGTGTTGAACGCCGAACCCGCGACTGAATCCCGCCTATGCGTATCTCCAGATGATGGACGCGCTCGCGGACGCGCATTACCATGCGCTGCAAAGCAGCCTCACCCACCGTTTCGCGAGCGGTTGGCAGTCGCAGGTGTCATATACGTGGTCGAAGTCGATCGACAACGGTTCAGGAGCCTACGGCCTGGACGGCGGCGGCGCGATCTCTAACCCGATCGATGCGAGTGCGGATCGCGGGCTTTCCAATTTCAGCCGCAAACACAACTTCCGCGTCAGCGGCATCTATGATCTTCCGTTCAAGGCCGATGGGCTTCTCGGCCAGGTCGTCGGCGGCTGGCAATTCACGGGCGTGTATACCTACCTGTCCGGCTCTCCTTTTACGGTCGGAACCATCGCGAACCGTGTCCACAACAGCCTTGGCGCCAACGCCGCTCGTCCGGATGCCGTTGCAGGATGCGATCTCTATAAGGGCTACCAGCAACTGCACGGAATTTGGTTCAACCCGACCTGCTTTACTCCCACCATCATCGGTCCCAATCTCTGGAATATGGACAGCTCTCTCAGCAAGGAATGGAAAGTGACGAAGATCAACGAACAGTTCAGACTTCAGTTCCGCGCTGAGGCGTTCAACGTCCTGAATCATCCGTCGTTCCAGAATCCGAGCGGAACTGTGTTTAATGCCAACCTGGCCACGGCGAACCCTGCGATCCCGAGTTCCGGTGTGTCCCCCAACGGAAGCGTCGGCAGAATCACCGCAACGAACAGCCAGCCGCGCCAGATCCAGCTTGCGCTGAAGATTCTGTTTTAGCCCCGAATTAGCCCCCTCCCGTAATTCGCGGCCAAATCACCACTTGATCATCCGGAGTTTTTCGCCGGAGAGCAGTTCCGCGGAACCGATGACGGCCTCTCGAACAGGCTCTTGCAGAAAGTATACAGCGACGTGCTCGTCAGTTCCCGGCGTGCCGTCCATCCAGCCATTCCATACCAGCACGCCGTAGCCGCCGATCGTTCCTTCGTCTCCACTCGATAACGTTCGTGTTTCGTCAATGACCCTGAACTCAACGCGCATTTCGTCACGGGAAGGCCACGAGCGGCGGGCAATCGAACCCCGGACGTTGCGAACGCTTAGCGGGTGGAGAGTCAGGTTTGTGATGGCGCCTATCGCCACGAGGAGCCGGTTGTTACGCGTGATCGACAATCCCAGGCCGGCGGATGGCGTGCGGATGACTCGCAATACGTCGCTCCCCTCGAGAAGAGCCATGAGCCTGGTGTCGAGTTCGAAAGACACCGCGGCGAGTTGGGCGCGCTCGCGGCCAGTGGCCCTGAGAGTGACGACGCCGCCGGAAATCTCGACCGTGGGGCTTGGTCCAACGAGGCGGCCATCAAAAAGATGGTCTCCCCGGAGCTCCTGGACGTCTTCGGGGTGCTGCTGCGCCTGCCAGGGTGGGCTGTTGCCGGGGACGGTCACAACGTAGTCGAAGCATCCGCAATTCGGCATCACCATCGTGTCAGCTTCACTTCAGTATGCTGCTCGAATCATGGACTCCCGCTCTTTCGGGGCGCTCCTGCCGCTCCCATTCCCTCCGCCAGCACGTCGTAGGGTTGGGCGCCGACGATCTTGTAGCCGCCCGCGACAAAAGTCGGCACTCCGGTGACGCCGTACCGGCGTGCTTTCTGCCAGTCCGCGTCCACGGCATCTTTGAAGGTGCGCCTGGTCAAGACTTCCAGCGCCCCGTCGGAGGGAAGCCCCACTGATTGCGCGATGCCGATGAGCACATCCGGATCGCCAAGATTACGGCCGTCGACAAAGTAAGCACTATAGAGTGCATCGTGAATGGCTTCGAAGCCCGGCTGTGAGTCCGCCCATTTCGCGAGTTCCTGGGCCAGCCGGCTGTTGTAAGTATGCGAGCGCCGATTGTACGGCAGGCCTTCGGCGTCCATCAGACCCTTCATGCGGGCGTGCATGGCCTCGAGATCCAGGCCGCGGCCGGCAAACAGGTCCTTTAACGCAAGGCCTTCCGCCGGCGTGTCGGGATGCAAAGGGAAGTACACCCACTGCAGGTCTATATCGAAATTCCGTCTCAGCTTTTCAATACGCCCGGTACTGAGATAGCACCAGGGTCAGACAAAGTCGGTGAATACTTCGAGTGGAATGCGTTTGTTCATTTTACTGAAGAATAAGAATAGCCGCGAATGACGCCAATGACGCAAACGTTCGCGTCATTGGCGTCATTCGCGGCTATTCTTAGTTCCCTCTCCCCAGGGATTTTAGAACGTCCCCTCTCGTCATCGGCCGATCCGGGTTGGGAGGATGGACCGAGACAAGGGTGTTGAAGTCGAGCTTCAGGCGTTCAAAGTTATCGACGAAAACCTGGGTACCTACCACAGGAGGATTCGGCACGGGCTCATTCGCGGCAGGGAAGTTGAACATGTCCGCAAAGGCGACGATCCTTTCCTTCGGAAGATATGCGATGAGCATTCCGTCTGCGTGCGGAAGTCCGACAATGTGATGAATTTCAAGTGTGCGGCTTGCGTCCTGCAGGACCCTCTTTTCAGCCACGGTCTCGATCTTGGGTTTCTTTCCGGACTTCGACATTGCGTCGGGCGCCAGAGTACGCGGTGCATTCAGGGCCTTCTCCAGGAATGCCTTGTTGTTCTCGTGAGTGATGATTGTCACGCCCTCCGCGACGACGGCGGGAAGCCCGCTCGAGTGATCGAAGTGATGGTGCGAGAGGATCGAATACCGGATTGGCTTGTTCGGAATCACTCGCTTGGCTTCCGCCATGATCGCCTGTGACCGCGCTTCGTTCTGCGGTCCGCCTTCGAAGATCACAATGTGATCGCTGAACTCGACTGCGAGAGCGACATATCCACCGGTGATGCGGTAAACGCCATCGGCGAGTTTCTCGGACTGCGCACCTGTGGGAGCCGCCGGCCCGCCGCCTGCGGCCGCGGCGCCACCGCGTTGACCCGCGGCAGGAGGCGTCACGAGCTGCTGTATATTACGAGGATTCGGGTTTGCGCCGAGGAGCTGCGCTTCGAACGTGGGCCAGCCGCCGCGCTTCTGCACGATCGTGCCGGGGAATTTGAAGCCATTGTTGTCCCGGTAATCGGTGTAGATCCCCTCGACCAGCATGTCGCCGAAGATTGGATTCTCCAGCCACGTTTCCACCTTGTCTACAAGGTTCTGTGGATTGATGTAGCCGACAACTCTGTAACTTTCCCCCGACGGAGCTTTCTGCGGTGTGTTCCACGTCACGATGCTGTATCTCTTGCCTGCGACGGTTTGTGATTTGGCGGTGGCGTTGTTGGCCGATGCGCCTTTCAGGAAACCCCATGGCGTTATCCAGATTTCCAGGTGTTGTGCCCAGGCGTTGTTAGCCGCAGCGATGTTTTGCTGGCCGTTTGCCTGCACTGCGGGACCGCCGGTGACCGGCGCGGCATACGTTACCCATGTCGCTCGCGATGCAGGTTGTGTAAAGTCGATCGCTCGCGTGTAGTCGTTCAGGTTGGTCCTCGGCCACGGCCCATTTGCGTTATTGTTTTGTCCCAGGCCGAAATTCGCGCCCGATCCGTAAAACATGACGGAATTGAGGTTGTCCACGCCCATGGCTTTGGATGCGTTGCTGATGACAGTACTGGCATCCTGGGCTGAAGCCGTCAGCGACGTCAGTGCCACCAGTGCCACCAGTGCCACCAGTGCCACAACCATACGCTTCCTACTCATAAACCCTCCTCAAGGGATACAGAGAATTCAATAGTGCTCGAGTTTGACGCAGTCAGTTTTGCTCATTATAGTTGCCGTTTCGCAGGAGAAAAGGAGATTCACGATGCGTATTCGAATTCGGTCACTCACGATTCTGTTGGTGATAGGGTTGGCAGCGCTTGCGGTCCTTGTGAGTTGCAGCGCGCCGTCGAATGACTCGACCCCGGCTGCCACCGCAGCACCGGGTGCCTCACTGGATAAAGGTGGGCAGGAGGAGTTCGGGCCGTACGAACTCGTGGAGAATTGGCCTCAACCCCTGGAGGATAGCCCGGACGGCGTCAAGCACGAGGGCTGGACCTGGGGATCGGTGGGCGCCGTATTTGCAGAGACGCCCGACCGCATCTGGATTGCTCAGCGCGGCGAACTGCCGCTGCCCGCAGGTGCCAAGCCCTGGACACCCTACGGTGCCCTCACTCCAGCCCGCGTTTCCAACGGCAATGATGACGGTTCCACCCCGACGTGCGATCCGGAACCAAAACGCGGTTGGGAACGGCGCTATCACCACGTCATCTTCGTTGTGGATCGCAACGGCAAGATGGTGCAGTGGTGGCAAGACCTCGACAAGATCTTCGATATGAAATGCGGACGCGGACCGCACAAGATCAAGATGAGCCCGTACGATCCGGAAAAGCATGTGTGGATAATCGATGATCAGCTGCACATGATCTACAAGTTCACGTATGACGGCAAGATGGTCATGTCGCTAGGCACGAAAGGCCAGAAGGGACGCGACGGCGGAAAGCTTTTCGACCGGCCGACCGACATTGCATGGCTGCCCGATGGGACGTTCTTCATCAGCGACGGGTACGGAGGAACTCGCGTGGCGAAGTTCGACAAAGACGGCAAGTTCCTGATGGACTGGGGAACACCTCCAAAAGATCCCAAGAACCCGGGTCCCAACGAGTTCAATACCGTCCACAGCATCCAGATCAGCAAGGACCGCCGGCTTTTCGTCGTGGATCGCGGGCACCGGCGGATCCAGGTCTTCGACGAGAACGGCAAGTTCCTCGACATGTTTAAGACCGGCGTCCGGTCATCGCCGTATGCTCATATCATTACGACGGACCAGTTCCTGTGGATCTCCGACGGCGGTACAAACAGGATCGTCAAATACGATCTGGACGGCCACTATCTGTACGGCTGGGGCGGGCCGGGCGGACAACCCGGACAATTCAATGGACCCCACTCGATCACGGTCGATCAGGAAGGCAACCTGTATCTTGCCGAAGTTTTCAACGGGCGCGTGCAGAAGTTCCGGCCGAAACCCAACGCCGACAAGGCGAAGCTCGTGGGTCAGGAACAGCGGTACGGGGCCTCGTAGCCCATCAAATGACAATTGACTAGTGGCCATTGACTATTGACAAAGCTTTATTAATAGTCAATGGCCACTAGTCAATTGTCATTGTTTCTTCACTTCCCCAATACAAACTCCTTCAGTTGGCGTGTACGTTCTACACCGAGCGCCAAGAATGCGCCCTCATGTATCTCCCCTTGAACTTCGAAGAAGCGCTTCGGACCCGGGAATTGCTGGTAAAGATCCATGCCCAGCTCGAAGGGAATCACGGGATCACGGTTGGCGTGAATCACGGCCACCGGCGCGCGAATTGAGCTCGCCTTGGAACGCGAATCGTAGTGTGTGGTTAGAATGTAATCAATCGGAAGACCGAAGCTGAGGCGGCGGGCAACTGCTCCAATGCTGGTAAATGGCGCCTCCAGAATGACGGCACCGACGGTTTCGTGGACAGCGAGGTCGACCGCTATCGCAGTGCCCAGCGACTGGCCAAAAACAAGAATCATCGACGGCGCATATCCGCGAGAACGCACATACGCGTATGCGCCGCGAATGTCCGAGTAGGTGCCCTCTTCCGAAGGCTGTCCCTCGCTCTTGCCGTAACCCCGATAGTCGTACATCAAAACGTTCACGCCCATTTCTTGAGCCAGGGACTCACCCATCTCATAGCGATCCGAGATGTTGCCGGCGTTTCCATGGTTCATGATGAGCACGGCGGGGCTCTGCGGTTGTGGGATGAACCAGCCATGGAGCATCAACCCGTCGGATGCTGGAAAGGTCACGTCTTCGTACGTTGATCGGGGATGGCCTTCAAGCTCTTTCTTCGGGTAGTACACGAGCCGCTTCTCAAAGATCCGGACATACAGCACGAGTCCAAGAATGGTCAAAACGAGGATCCGGCCCACCCGGATCATGAGTGTTTGGAACAAGCTTCGCCTCAATTGGGTTTAGTACTAGCCGCGGATTACGCGAATTACGCGGATGGGCGCGCGCAGCGTTGTTCTCGTTCTGACGAGAGATTGCGCGCCCATCCGCGTAATTCGCGTAATCCGCGGCGGAAATCCCCTTCCCGTCGACGTGGCTATTCCTGGCTCGCTGCGGGCAGCGGAGCCTTCCCATCCAGGACGAAGACCAGCAATTTAGGCGGCACCGGCGTGCCCGCATTGCCCGGACCGGCGTTCGCACCGGTCGGGACCGTGCCGACGCCACCCATCAACGCGACGTATTGCTGGCCGTCAAGCTGATACGTGATCGGCGGTCCCATGCCGCTGCGCAGGTTGGTCTGAATCTCCAGGAGTTTTTCGCCTTTGTCTGCGCTGTAGGCCACGAGCCGTCCATCGCCGATAACCTGAAAGACGAGATTGCCGGCGGTGGTCACGGTCCCGCCACCAATTCCCCCGCCGCCGGGTGTGCGCCACCGCATTTGTTGAGTCACGGGATCCCACGCCACCAACGCCCCTCTCACCGGCCCTTCCAAAGGAGGAGGTCCGATCGCGGGCGGGGCAGGCAGCTTCGGTTGCGGAGCCGGACGCACGGTGCCGGTAGTCTGGCCCGGCTTAGGCGAGAAGGTCTCTTCGGCCGCATACGTGAAAGTGTTGGCGGTCGAAGTGGGAATGTAGGTCAGGCCGGTGACCGGATTAAAAGACATCGGCGACCAGTTATGCGCGCCTCCGCCGCCCGGCGAGATCGCGATGGCGTCTGATCCGTAGCGGGCCTCGGGATTAACGATGGGGCGCCCGGTCTCCTGATCGATGCCCTTCGCCCATGTGACCATGGAAAAAGGCTGAGCCGAAACGAAGCTTCCGGAAATCCGATCGATCACATAGTAGAAAGCATTCTTGTTGGCCTGCATGATCACTTTGCGCTGGCGTCCGTTGATGTTGAGGTCAGCCAGGATCAGGTGCTGCACGCTGTCATAATCCCAGGACTCGGCCGGCACCACCTGGTAGAACCACTTCAACTCGCCGGTATCGACGTGAACCGCGAGGATGGAACACACATAAAGGTTGTCTTTGCCTGCCTCGGCGTCTTTGTTCTTGCGAAGCTTTTCGGGCCAGGGCTCGGCGTTGCCTGTGCCGACATAGACCAGCTCGGCTTCCGGGTCGTACGCCATGCCGTCCCAAACGGCTCCGCCGCCACCGGACTTCCACCACTCGCCATCCCACGTCGCCGCCGCCTTGCGCATCGCCGCATTTTCGAAGGGTTTGGACGGATCGCCGGGTATCGTATAAAACTTCCATGCCTGGCGCCCGGTAGCCGCATCGAAGGCGGCGAAGAATCCACGGGTCGGCCGATCCCCGCCGCTCACTCCGATGATCACCTTTCCTTTTGCAATTCGCGGGGCCATGGTGATCGTTTGCTGGTCCTGGGGAAATGCGACTCGGGCTTCCCATATGACTTTGCCGGTCTCCGCATCATGCGCCTGAAGCCTTCCGTCGATTACGGGAGCAATGACCATGCCTTGATAAATCGCAATGCCGCGATTCACGACTCCACAACAGATTCTCGGCCGCACGGCTTCCTGGTTTACCTCGGGATCCCAGCGCCACTTCTCCTTGCCCGTACGCGCGTCCACAGCGAAAACGACACTCCAGTTGGTGATTCCGAAGATGGTGCCATTCCAGAACAGAGGCGTCGCTTCCTGGCCGCCGCCTCCCGGTCCGATATTGAGCGACCACACCAATCCCAGCCGGCCCACATTGCTCGTATTGATTTGCTTGAGCGGGCTGAATCGCGTTTCTCCCTGAGTCAGGCCGTACGTAAGCCATTCCTCTCCGTTCTTTGCGGCGTTTTTCAAAGCGCCGTCGTCCACTCGCCGGACCTGCTGGCCTGCCACAATGCAGACCACCAGAATTAATCCAATCAATGTTGTGAATGCCGTCTTTCGAAGATCCATTTGTAGCCTCTTCCGGGAAGTTGCTGTTTTTGAGAGGCCAAGAATACCAGAAAAATCGATGGTGTTCCTTCTGCTAACTTTTTCGTTTACGCATCCGTCTACGGAGAGCAAAGATCGTTGACCGGAGGACTGATGAAGAGCGGATACCTAATCGTATCGATCGTTGCAGTGTTTTTCATGGCGGGGAACATCTACGCGCGCCAGAATGTGCGATTACACGGAACAGTACGGGATTCGAGAACGAATGAGCCGATCGCGAAGGCGCTGGTTTCGATTCGCGATCTCAAAATACAAGCCACGACGGACAACAGCGGGGAGTTCGAAATTGCAGACGTACCACCAGGTGAGGTCGAGTTGTACGTCACGACGGTCGGCTACACTCTCATCCGGCGGAAAATTGCAGTACAACCGGGAACGCCGGTCGAGATCGAGATTTTTCTCGGCCCGGACGTTTTGCGGCGTTCCGACGAAGTGACCGTTACTGCAGCGCCCTTTGTCACTCCGGAACCCTCGACAATATCGGACCACACGCTTACCGAATCCGAGCTCAAGAACCTGACGAGTGTCCTCGTTGACGATCCTTTGCGATCGGTTCAGGCGCTGCCCGGCGTCACTACGGGGGATGACTTCGTCGCGGATTTTTCCGTGCGCGGGGCGGGCTTTCGCTCGATCGGTTTCAATATGGACAGTCTGTTGCTGGTTGCGCCGCTGCATTCCGTCTCTGACATCACCGATGGCGGCTCCATTTCGATCTTCAACGGCGACGTGATCGAGTCCGTGACTCTTCTCAGCTCCGTGTTTCCCGTAACGTACGGAGACCGCACTGCGAGCGAACTGGTTGTCCGAACCCGCGATGGAAATCGCCAGCGATTCGCAAACAGCGCCATGGCGAGCGCATCCGGCCTCGGCTGGACCAGTGAAGGTCCATTGGGGAAGTCGCGCAAGGCATCGTGGATTGGTTCTGCTCGCAAGAGTTACCTCGACTACATCCTCAACCAGATCCGCAGCGATACGACCTCGACGCAGTTCGTGTTCGGTTTTTATGATGGATTCGGCAAGGTGACCCTCGATCCCGACGACCATAACCAGATTCGCATCAGCGGCAACTTCGCCAATTCAAGAGCGGATCAGCATAAAAGACTCGCCACGCTTGGCGTAAATTCGTTCTTGTACGGCGATCGGCACGATCGAATCGCCCAGGGCGATTGGCGATGGATTCCTTCGTCGAAGATGGTATTGGACTCCTCCTTCAGCTACTCCACGGCCTATGCAAACAACGTCAATCGTGATCAGGCGTTACTATTCGACTCCGACTATCAACAGGTGGGAATAAAGCAGGACTTCTCTTTCCAGGCCTTGCCCGGTAATCGAATCGAGGCCGGCTACTACGCTCGAAATCTCGATCAGAATGGGATGCGCCGGCGATTCAATTTTACGACAGCTCAATTTCGGACCAGTGATACGTTTGATGCTTCAGCATGGCAGCCGGGAGTCTACGTTCAGGACAATGTGACCATCTGGGGTTCGCGGGTTTCCCTGGCCTACGGCCTCCGCTACGACCGTTTCAGCGCGACGGGGCAAACCATATGGATGCCGCTCGTCAACATGGCCGTGTCGCCGCTAGCCAATACTCGAGTGACTATGGGTTACGGCCAGTACTCACAATTTCCGGACTTTTTTCAGCTCTATGGAGAGTTTAGCAACACAGCGCTTCAGGCCGAGCGTGCTACACATTACGTGCTCGGCGTCGAACAGCTCATCACGGACAAGACGAGGGTTCGAGTCGAAGCCTACGACCGGGAAGACCGCAATGGCATCTATTCGGCGAACGATGAGATCCGGCTCGTTAACGGCGTGGCAGTGGGCCCCCGCGCCGGAGTAAGCCCGGGACGACCGCTCCAGAACACACTGCGAGGTTATTCCAGAGGCGTCGAGGTCTTTCTGCAGAGGCGGAGCGCAAACAAGCTTCTCGGATGGATTTCGTACGCGTATGGACGAACACGTGTGCGCGATGCGGCGACGGGGTTGCGCTGGGACGGAGACTTCGATCAGCGGCACACATTCAGCGTTTACGGGTCCTATCGGTGGACCAACAGCTTGAACGTCAGCATGAAGTATCGGTATGGTACGAACTTTCCCATCGCGGGTTTCCTCGCGAGAGACGCGAATGGGCGAGTGCTCCTTTCCGATCAGCGCAACCTGTTAAGGATGCCCATTTACAGCAGGCTCGACCTCCGCGTGAACAAGGCGTTCCGTTTCGATCGCTGGCAGCTCACCCTGTATGGTGAAGTCTTGAACATCCTGGCACACGACAACGCGCGCTGGACAAGTACGCAGGATACGACCAACGGCTCGCTGAGCGTCAATCAGGACTCACTCTTCCCTCTTCTTCCGCTTGCCGGAATCCGGATCGATTTTTAGAAAACATTAAGAAAAATTAATCTAATAGCAAAAAACAAACGTCCGAAGAGCATACCGGCCCGTGTTAGGATCGTACGGCCAAGTTCGTACCGCCAGAACAAAGTCGGAGAAGCCGGAGTGTTCTGAATGATTCCTCTCACCAAAACCATTTTTCTACCGAAGCCCCGCGGGTTTTGCGCAGGGGTTATCCGCGCGATCGACATCGTTGATATCGCCCTGGAACGGTTGGGACGCCCCGTGTATGTGCGGAAAGAGATCGTCCACAACCGATTTGTGGTGGACCGCTTGGCGGCCCGGGGCGCCGTGTTCGTGGAGAGTCTGGACGAGGTCCCGGACGGCGCGATCACGATTTTCAGCGCGCATGGAGTGGCGCCGCATGTCTGGGAAGAGGCGCGCGCGCGCAAGCTGCGCATCATCGATGCGACTTGTCCCCTCGTGACCAAGGTTCACATTGAAGTGATCCGCTACGCCCGGCAGAACTACTCGATTATTTTGATCGGACATCGAAACCACGACGAAGTCATCGGAACCCTCGGGGAAGCACCCAACGCGGTCCATCTGGTGTCGAGCGCCGCTGACGTGGACGCTCTCGAAAATGTGCAGGCGGATCGTGTGATCTACGTTACCCAAACGACGCTAAGCCTGGATGACACTCAGGCCATTGTCGAGAGATTGAAGCAGAGATTTCCTGCGATCGTCTCTCCGCCGAGTTCGGATATCTGCTACGCGACACAGAATCGTCAGACCGCAGTAAAAGTGCTCGCTGAGAAGGCGGATCTCATTCTCGTCGTCGGCGCCCAGAATAGTTCGAATTCGAATCGTTTGGTCGAAGTGGCCCGGAACGCAGGCACGGCGGCATACCTGATTGCAACCGCGCGCGACATAAGCGGGGAGTGGCTTGAAGGATGTTTCTCTGTGGGCGTAACGGCAGGCGCTTCAGCTCCCGAGATCCTTGTGCTGGAGGTCCTGGAAAATCTGCGTCTACTCGGTTTCACGCGTGTCGAAGAACTGGAAATTATCGGCGAAGACGTTCATTTTCCGTTGCCGGCTCCGTTAGACAAATTTGATCGGGTGGTCTCCTGATTCGGACATGGCACATAGGGTAGAACTGGAAGCACCAACTGCACATTTGCCCCATCCGGCCGGCAAGGATCGGCTCGATTCCACCGTTGAAAAGGCGGCTTCCTTATTGAGATCGCTTCAGCACGACGACGGTTACTGGTTGGGAGAACTCGAAGCGGACACGACGCTCGAATCGGATTACATTTTCTATCTTCACGTCCTCGGGCGATTCGATCGCAAACGTGTGACAAAACTTGCAGAGTTCATCCGGCGGCGGCAGCTCGATGATGGCGGCTGGAACATTTACTTCGGCGGCCCTTCGGAACTGAACGCCACAGTGAAAGCGTATTTCGCGCTCAAACTCGCCGGGCATTCGCCGGAATTGCAGCACATGGTCCGCGCCTGCCGGCGTGTGCGCGAGATCGGTGGTCTGGAGCGGACGAATTCGTTCACGCGCCTCTATCTCGCTTTAGCTGGTGTCATCGGCTGGGAAATGGTGCCGGCAATTCCGCCGGAATTGATGTTCCTGCCTCGGTGGGTACCCATCAATATTTACGAGATGTCGTCCTGGACCCGCGCCATCGTTATCCCTCTAACAATTCTTTATGCGCGAAAACCTTGCTGGCCTGCGCCTTCGCATGCGCGCATCGATGAGCTGTTTTGCGATCCTTCCCGGAAAACCGCGGCGTTCGACTACACGCCGGGATTCAATTGGCGGAACGCGTTTCTGACTTTGGACCGCGCGTTAAGGCTTTACGATCGACTTTCATGGAAACCCGGACGCGAACGCGCCGTGCGCCGCGCCAGCGGGTGGATGTTGGAACACTTTGAGCGTTCGCAGGGACTCGCGGCGATTTATCCAGCGATGATGAATTCGATCTTTGCGTCAATGGCGCTGGGATATTCACCGGATCACCCGGTCACAGCGCGACAGATCGACGAGTTGGCCCGCTTCGAAATCGAGGAAGCCGACACTTTAAGACTGCAGCCCTGCCTGTCACCAGTCTGGGACACGGGGATCGCAGTGTTTGCTTTGCTCGAAGCCGGAACGTTGCCGGCGGATGACGGGCTGCGAAAAGCCGCGCACTGGCTTTTGCAGAAGCAAATCCTGGGCGGGGGAGACTGGCAAATCAAGAATCGTGATGGGCCGCCGGGCGGTTGGGCTTTCGAGTTTCGCAACGATTTTTATCCGGATGTCGACGACACTGCATTTGTGCTGATGGCCCTTCAGAACCTTTCGTATCCGGATCATGCGCGCCTTGCTAAAGCTATCGATGTCGGCCTCAGGTGGCTCGTGAGCATGCAGAACAAAGATGGCGGCTGGGGAGCTTTCGACCGCGACAATGATCACACGTTCCTCAACCAAATTCCCTTTGCGGACCACAATGCCATGCTCGACCCTTCGTCGCCGGATGTGACGGCTCGCGTCGTCGAATGCCTCGGTCGATTCGGTTGGACGGCATCTCATCCACGAATCCGACGAGCCGTGGAGTACCTGTTGAAGCAACAACATCCGGCAGGTCCATGGTACGGGCGCTGGGGAGTGAACTATATCTACGGCACCAGCGGCGTTCTTCGCGCGTTTGCTGCTGTCGGCGCGAAGACCAATGGTGCGGTGGAACGCGCAATGGATTGGCTACGGTGCGTGCAGCAAGAAGACGGAGGTTTCGGCGAATCGATCGCCTCTTACGACGACTCGACCTGGATAGGCCGGGGCGAAACCACGGCGTCGCAAACCGCATGGGGATTGTCAGGACTATTGACCGGATTGCCGTCCAATGATCCTGCTGTACAGCGCGCGGTTGAGTATCTTATCGATGGTCAGAACGACGAAGGTTCCTGGGACGAGGAGCCGTTCACCGGAACAGGTTTTCCGAAAGTGTTTTACCTGAAGTACCACCTGTATCGACTTTACTTTCCGTTGTCCGCGCTCGCTCGCTATCGGAGGATGAAGTGAGATTTCCGTTGAGCC
This sequence comes from Acidobacteriota bacterium, assembly GCA_003223895.1. GTDB lineage: Bacteria > Acidobacteriota > Terriglobia > 20CM-2-55-15 > 20CM-2-55-15 > 20CM-2-55-15. Next base: position 2,786 of record QHXD01000066.1, on the reverse strand, counting down.
TGACTGCCAGCATGTCGAAGTACATCGCGGGCAGACGCATTCGAGGTGCCCAAAAGTTTCCGCTTGTCATGATGCTTGAACCTTTGCACGCCTGCAATCTGACGTGCACCGGTTGCGGCCGTATTCGTGAATACGCCGATACGATTCGCGAAAAGCTAACCGTCGAACAATGTCTCAACGCTCTGGATGAGTGTGGCGCTCCCGTCGTCTCCATTTGCGGCGGTGAGCCGATGATCTATCCCGACCTGGGCCGCCTCGTCAGCGAGATTATTGCCCGCAAGAAACACATCTATCTGTGCACGAATGGAATGTTCATCTGCAAACGCCTGCACGAGTTCAAACCGACGTCGCGGCTTTTCTTCAATGTGCACCTGGATGGCTTGGAAAAAACGCACGATCTCTGCGTCGAGCGTGACGGCGTGTTTAAAGAAGCGATCGAAGGTATCAAGGCCGCGAAAGCGGCCGGCTTCCTTGTTTGCACCAACACAACGATTTTTAGAGAAACAGACCTGCGAGAAATCCGGGAACTGTTCAAGTACCTCTCCACTCTCAATGTGGATGGGTTCATGATCTCACCTGCGTATTCCTATGCGGCCGTGCAGACCAAAGAAATATTCATGCCTCGAAGCGAGATCAGGGAAAAGTTTCGGGAGGCCCGAAAGCTGCTGGGAGAATTCAAGCTGATGACGTCGCCCATCTATCTTGAATTTCTTTCCGGCGAGCGCGAAATGATGTGCACGGCCTGGGGCAATCCCACGTTTAACCCGCGAGGCTGGAAAGGCCCCTGCTACTTGATGACCGATGCCCATCATGCGACGTTCAAGGACTTGATCGAAAAGACGCCATGGGAGAAATACGGCCACGGCCGCGATCCGCGCTGTCAGGATTGCATGGTTCACGCGGGATATGAGCCGTCGGCCGTTTTGGGAGCCAATCGAAAATTCGGCGATAGCTGGAAGTTGCTCAAGTGGCAACTCTCGAATCCATGACAACGTTGATTACCGGTGCAACGGGCTTCCTCGGATGGCATGTCACCCGGTTCCTGTCGGAGCGTGTAACGGGTGTTCGTGTTTTGGTGCGCCCGACAAGCCAGTTGCTCGCAATCGAAGGCTTGAATGTCGATCGAGTTTACGGTGATCTTCGCGACCGAACTTCGTTAAGCAAGGCTCTCGACGGAGTCAGCGAGGTTTTTCACGTTGCTGCGGACTACCGGTTGTGGGCCAAAAACCCGAATGACATTTATGAAACCAACGTGTCGGGTACATCCAATCTTATCGAAGCATCGCGGCGTGCCGGAGTCGAGAGATTTGTCTACACGAGCAGCGTCGCGACAATTGCCGTCCCCGCCGGCGACGGGTTGCCGGATGAGCGAACGCCAGCGCGCCTGGATCAAATGATCGGCCATTACAAAAGATCCAAGTTCATGGCGGAACAGGAAGTGCTGGAAGCCGCCGTAAAAGGTTTCCCGGCAGTGGTGGTCAATCCCACCACGCCTGTTGGACCGGCTGATTGGAAGCCGACCCCGACCGGCCGCATCATTGTCGACTTCTTGAATGGCCGGATGCCGGCTTATGTCGACACCGGATTCAACGTGGTTGGAGTGGAAGATGTTGCGGAAGGCCATTGGCTCGCAGCGAAACAGGGGCGTATCGGCCAACGCTATATCCTCGGCGGCCGCAACATGACGCTGAAAGAATTCCTCACGGCAGTGGCTGCGCCAACCGGGCGTCCGGCTCCACGAGTACGGCTGCCTTACGCGCTGGCTCTTGCCGCAGGCTACACAGAAAATCTGTTCTGTTCGGTTCTGGGCCGTGAGCCGCGGATTCCTCTCGAAGGTGTGCGAATGGCAAAGCACAAGATGTTCGTCGACTGCTCGCGCGCCACACTGGAATTGGGTTTCCGCCCCGCAGGCGTAGAAGCGGCGATCGGCCGGGCTGTCCGCTGGTACATCGAGAATGGATATGTCGTGCGATCGCAACTCCGGAGTGCGGAAGTTGTTTAGGATTATCGTAACCTTCGCAGTTCGTGCGGAATTCTCACCGTGGCGGCGGTTGCGGCGTTTTAAGCGCGTCAACGGGAGCTCAATATATTTGTCCCAGTCCGGCGGCGGCGACATTTACGCCGTGGTGACCGGGATCGGGACGCGTGGCACTCGCGAGGAACTGCGGAAGTTGTTCGAAAGACCGGTTGACATTTGCGTCGTATCGGGTTTGGCGGGAAGTTTGAAGAGACAACACGCTGCAGGAACAATCCTCGTGGCGAGAGCGATTAAACGTGACAAAACTGAAACAGTGATGACAAGCGACAGGTCCCTTGTGAAAATAGCCACTCAATGCGGGGCCGCGGCGGTCGATTTCTTTTACACCGCCGACGCCATCGCGAATTCAGCCTCGGAAAAAATGCGCCTCGGCCAAACTGCCGATGCGGTCGAGATGGAGAGCTTTCAGATCATGGCTGAAGCTCAACGGAATGGGGTTCGGGCGGTTGCGGTGCGTGCTGTTTCGGATCCGGTAGATCGGAACCTGCCTCTGGATTTTAATCGAGTTGTAAATGGGGACGGAAAAATTGTCTGGCTTCGCGCTTTGTCGCAGGTTGCGGCGGGGCCCGGTCGTCTTCCTGGACTGATTCGCTTCGGGTTCGAAAGTTCGAGAGCAGCCCGGCGGCTCGGACGTTTTCTCGATGAGTACGTGAAATGTATCACCACTGAGGCAACGTTGCAGTTGGACGCCGCGCGGACGGAGGTGAGATGAGCTACACCGAAACTCACGGTAACTCCACGATCGATT
>QHXD01000357.1 GCA_003223895.1 Acidobacteriota bacterium | reverse complement strand
TCCCTGCGTAGAGCACACTCTCGCGCTGCGCCAATCCCTGCAACGACGGAATTGGCCGGCCACCGTAGCGAAACTCGCTGTCGTAGTCGTCCTCCAGAATCAGCGTTCCGGTTTTTTCCGCCCAGGCCAGCAACTCCAACCGCCGCGGCAACGACAGCACCGCGCCCGTTGGGAACTGATGCGAAGGCGTCACGTACAACAGCCTGGCATGCCGGGCAGGCAACGTTTCCAAACGGATCCCAGCCTCATCCAGGGCCACCGGATGCAGGCGCGCTCCGTGGGTTAGAAAAGCGTGGCGCGCTCCGAGATATCCCGGCTCTTCCAGGGCGACCAGATCCCCGCGATCCAGCAATACCTGCGCGCTCAATTGCAGCGCCTGCTGCGAGCCGTTCACGATAAGAATTTGTTCGGCCGTGCAATTGACCGCCCGCGCGCGCGCCAGATAGCGCGCAATCGCCGCGCGCAGCGGCGCATAACCTTTGCCACCCTCCGCATAATCGAGCATCCCGCGTTCTCCTGCGCGGCAATGGCGCAACAACAACCTCCGCCATTCCTGGAGTGGAAAATGATCTAGCGCCGGACGGCAGTATTTGAAGTTGAAAAGCAACTTCGGCTCTTCCGGCTCCGGCAGACAGTTCGGCAGACTCGCGCCATAACTCGACAGCTTCACCTGCGCATGCGGTACCGCCCTGGCCTCGCGTGCGACCCTGACGGGCGCGGCCTGGAGCAACTCATCCGGCAATTGCGTGCTGACGGACGTCCCCGAGCCGACGACGGTTTGCAAGTAGCCTTCGCTCATGAGTTGCTCGTAACTCTGCGTCACCGTGGCGCGGGACAAACCCAGCGATCTGGCCAGCGCCCTGCTGGAAGGAATGCGCTGTCCGGCGCTCAATCTGCCGCTCAGGATCGAGCGGCGTAACTCCTGATAAAGCTGATGGTGCAAAGGCTCCCCCGCACCGGAATGGATATTGATGGCTAGTTCCATTTCCTGGCCTCTCTAAAGTGGACTGGTCCACAATGTCAGGAGTGGCTCTTTCAACAGGCCACTTGGCATGTTAGTTTATACGACGATGAAGAATTTTCAACCCTCACCCCACACGACACTCAAACGGTTGCCGGAACGCGGCTCGTTCGACCGCGACACGGTAAACGCGATCCTTGATGAAGCCTTCATCTGTCACGTCGGGTTTGCAGTGGACGGACAACCATTTGTCATCCCGACCAGCTATGCCCGGGTTGGAGACCAGCTTTTCATTCACGGGTCCGCGGCCAGCCGAATGCTGCGCTCCTTGTCCAAAGGAATTCCGGTCTGTGTGACCGTGACACTCGTGGACGGTCTGGTTCTGGCGCGGTCCGCGTTTCATCACTCCATCAACTACCGATCCGTCGTGATCCTGGGGATGGCGAAGCCGCTGACCGACGAACGTGAAAAGATGGCAGCGCTCCACGCTTTCATGGAACACATTGTTCCGGGACGCTGGGGGGAAGTGCGCCAGCCGGACGAACAGGAATTGAAGAAAACGACGGTCCTGTCTTTACCCCTCACTGAAGTATCGGCCAAAGTGAGAACAGGACCCCCAAAAGACGACGAAGCGGACCACGCACTTCCCGTCTGGTCAGGTGAGCTGCCGCTCCACGTGCTGGCGGGGATGCCCCTGGCCGATGCTCACACGCCGGCCTCTCAGCAGGTGCCGGAGTACATATTGCGTTATGACAGGAGGAAGAAATGACGACACGGCCGGATTCAACGGAATACGCGCCCTATTACGGCAAATACATCGCCATGGTACCGGACGGGAACATCGCCGCGACACTGGCGGCGCAACTGGAAACGACACTGTCGCTGTTGCGCACGCTTTCGGAAGAACAGGGTCGTTACGCGTACGCCCCTGGTAAATGGACCATCAAAGAATTGTTGGGCCACGTGATTGACTCCGAACGAATCTTTGCCTACCGGGCGCTCCGCATCGGCCGCAATGACCGTACGCCGCTGCCCGGCTTTGAACAAGACGACTACGTGGCCAATGCCGATTTCAACGCGCGCACTCTAACGAGCCTGCTCAAGGAGTTCGCCGCGGTTCGTCAGGCCAGTGTTCAACTCTTCAAACACCTCACTGACGAGGAATGGGAGCGCCGCGGCGTAGCCAACGAGAAAGAGGTCAGTGCACGCGCGCTCGCCTACATCATTGCCGGACACGAGCTTCACCACGTGAACACGCTCAAGTCGCTTTACCTTTTGGATGTGGGCCAGGGGTAGGAAAGAATTAGCCGCGAATTACGCTGATTACGCGAATGGGGCGCAAAAACAACCTTTGATGCGCCCCAATCGCGTAATCAGCGTAATTCGCGGCTAATTCTTTCCTACCCCTGGCCCGCGAGAACCTTCAGGATTTGCTTGTGAAGAGCCGGGTTGGACGAACTCAGCAGGTTCGGGCGCCACACGATATTCTCCCGGATTCCCTCCAGGTCGGTCACCACTCCGCCCGCCTCCTCCACGCAGGGAACGAGCGCAGCGATGTCCCACGGATTCATGACGGCATCGACGGCCGCGTCGATGCGGCCCTGCGCGACCAGGGCGTGCTGAACGCAGTCGCTGATGAAACGGAATCTTCGTGTTTTCGGAATGAGCGCACTCAATTTGTAAGCGGGTCCGCTCTTTGGAGGATCGATATCGGACGGACTCGCGCTGCACGCTGAGACGAAGGCCTGACGGAGCTCAGTCGTGGCGGAGACCTTCACCTGTTTCGCATTCTCACCTCGCACGCGCACCCAACACCCACTGCCTTTAGCCGCGTAAACTGTTTCGCCCATTGCGGGGAAATGAATCACTCCGACCTGCGGCTCACCGCGTTCCAGGTATCCGATCAACGTGCCGAAAATCGGCAGACCCACAGCGAATGAAGCCGTTCCATCCACGGGATCGAGTATCCACAAAGGATCGGCGGTCGGACCCTGCGGTCCTCCGTGTTCTTCTCCGAGGACGAGATGACCGGGCAGACGCCTGGCTATGACTTCCCGCATCACTTCCTCGGCCCGGCGATCCGCGTCCGTCACCTCCGAACCATCCGGCTTCCAATTCACCGTGCAACTCCGGAAGCGCGGCATGATCTCAGCTTCCGCGGCATCAGCCAGAGCGAGCGCGAACTCAAGGATTTCATTCTTCATTTGAGGAGCGTTTCATCGCTGAGATGGAGCAGCCTGGGCGCGCTCGGTAAGTACTTGTCCACTCGAGAGCGTGATCGAAACAAACTGACCGGCCGCCTCACTGGTGCGCAACGGATGGATGACTCAGTGCCACGATCGCCGCGCTTGCCTTGAAGATCATGCTCGGCCCTCCTTCTATAAGTCTGCCGGCGATCAGTCTACCGGCTCTCCAGTCATTCTCAGCACTTCGCCACTCGGCCGCTGCGCGGACACAAACATTCCGCCATGCGAACCATCCCTGAGCGGACGGTACACGATGCTGATCTTGTCGCCCGGCTTGAGAGTGGATTTGGTCCAGCCGCGCCGTCCGAGGTAATTCGGGCTCATTCCCTCGAAGCCCCAGGTATCGACGCCGTTCTTGTCGTTCGGCACATCGATCCAGACCCACGTGTGCGGATTGGTCCAGTCCACCTGTTTCACTGTGCCGTTGATGGTCTTTTGAGTTCCTAAATCAAACGGCGCGGCAGAATGATGTGCGGATGCCAGGCTCGCTCCGGCGGCAATGATGCCAGCCACGATGAGTACTGAAAAGATCTTCATATAAAATGCTCCGTTCCAAAATATGAAATGCTGCGGTCCAATCTCCTGAAATGTAGTCGCGGGCTTTAGCCCGCGTTCATTTCAGTCCTTCTTCTGCGGAAGTCCGCCGGGGTTATTCAGGATGACACCCGCCTTGCCTTTCTCGTCCACAAAGTTCCGATTGTTCTCTTCGCAGATGTATTCGGCGATCGTCCAGTTGCGGTGGCGTGCCAGAGTGAGTTTTGTAGTATATGGAGCCGTCAAAGCCTCGGGATCTGTGATCGTAGTCTCGATACTCATCGTGTCGGGCCCTGTAAGCCGGAAGCGTTCGACGATCCGCATGTTGCCGCTGTGGGGAACCCCTGGCGCGAGTTGCGTGAGTGGCGAAAACCCGATCGTTTCAACCACCAGAGTATCACCCTCCCAGTGGCCGATCGAGGTGCCATGAAACTTCAAGTCGGGATCTTCGGGCCGCGGGCGCCCGTCGGTATAGATGTGACGGACCTGGGTGTACGCCTCGATCACGATCGTTACTTTTCCCGGCGTCAGCAGAAATTCCATCGGATAGGGCTGGCCCATGATGGCCGGCATGCCGGCAGGGAGGCAGTTTGCAGTCTCCTTATCCTCCGGCGCATTGGCCCGTAGCGCATCCCTCCGGGCCGCGTACTCGGGTGTGAGCGCCGGGCCGGCCGGCGCGGCTCCCCGAGAGCCCGCGGCTCCGCGGCCTCCCGCACCGCCCCTGCTGATTTCCCAAACACCCGTGAAGTCGGGCAACTTGCCAAGCGCGGCCCAATCCGCAGCGGTCGGCGTCCTGGTTGCGGCTTTCTGAGCAATCGCCACCGGATGGATGACT
>QHXD01000356.1:7970-11021 GCA_003223895.1 Acidobacteriota bacterium | reverse complement strand
CCGGGCTTCCCGGGGCTGTCAATCCAATACAGCTCAAGAACGATACGAGATCGTGGACCGACCGCAACAACGATTTGATCCCGCAGCTGGACGAGCTTGGCCCGTCCACCGGTTACAATCTGGGGACCACCAACCGCTACAACCCGGATCTGAAGCGTCCTTATTCGAACGAGCTCAACGTGGAAATCGAGAGGCAGATCCTGGGCGACATCGTTGTGAACGTGGGCTACTTCCATCGCGACAGGCTGCGCACCATTGGCCGGAGAAACATGGCCGTTCCGCGGGAAAGCTATACTCCGCTTCAGGTGACGGAACGAACCAGCGGACGACAGGTAACCGTCTACAATCAAGCCCCCGCACTGAGAGGCCTCTTTGATGTTCTGTATGACAACGCACCGGAGAACGACGGCTTCTACAACGGTTTGGATCTTGGCTTCAACAAGCGAATGTCGAAGCACTGGATGGTAATGGCCGGCGTGACTCTGGAGAGAAACCACGGCAGGCAGGATCTCACCGGGGACTTGAACGATCCCAACATCCAGTACAGCCGTGGTCTTTTCCAGAACGACGTTCCCGTCGCGCTGAAGACGTCGGGAGTTTATGAATTACCCTGGGGAATCAACCTCAGCGGCAACATGCGGCACTTCACAGGTTTCCCCGAAGACACAACCGTGCTGGTCGGTCCGAATACAGTCGCTCTCACTCAGGTGTCGCAGTCCATACGCGTCGAGCCGAGGGGGAAAACTCGCTACCCGAACGTCAATATGACCGATCTCAGCTTGAAAAAGATTGTGAGACTCAGCGAGCGATTCACCGCCGAGCCGGTTATGGATATTTTTAATGTGTTCAATGCCGCTCCGATCCAACTCTGGATCTCGCAGCTGGGACCGACCTACCATCGCCCCAGTTCGATCCTGGGTGGCCGGCTCTTCAGGTTTGGTCTCAATGTGAATTTCTAGTGAGATGTACCTTCGGTGCAAACACAAAGACACAAAGGGCACAAAGACACAAAGAAGGCCGCCATAAGAAATTTCCTTGATGGCGGCCTTCTTTGTGTCTTTGTGCCCTTTGTGCCTTTGTGTTTATGCCTGATTGATAATGTGCAGGGTCTTGGCAAAATTTCGGAGACCTGACGCACGATCATAACTAATGACCGGCACCGGACGACCTCGGATCCTATCGGGACTCGAATGTGCATAACCCATCAGCGTTTTCGCCAAAGTCTCCCTTCGTTCGCTGATTCTTTTGTCACGAGGAATGCCTGTGAGCAGATCATTTAGAGTCAATTCCCAGGGCTCGGCCCGGACAATCGCATCCACAACCACGGCTTTCAGGAGATTGTGCGGGAAATTGAAGTTGAAAGACATCGGAGAGTAGGTCTCGCCGGACGGACGATGCCGTTCAAATTCCTCAAACAGATCCTGCCTGAATCTGCTAAAAAGCTCGGAAAATTGAGAGTGCTCTGCTTCACAAGCGCCTAGTGAAGCCGGCCGCTTCCCAACGAACGCCCTGGCATCGGCGGATAATCCATTCAAAAGGGCTTCCACAACTCTTTCGCGATCTGCTCCGTGAACGCCTTCATTCTGCATGCGTGCGTAGGCTCGCATCAGAGTGGCAAGCGAGAAGCAAAGCCAGGGGTAGTCAGGCGCATTGTCATCGCGCATCAAGGCAATGTCCTTCTTATAAAGATCTTGTAATCCGTGCCGTAGATGGCTGCCCAGGATAGCCGCGTGAGCCAGCGCAATATTCAATCGATGAAAGTCATTTAAGGTCCTGACCTTCTCGAGCAATCGCTCGTAAGCTTTGATGTCCGGCTCAAAATGAGAAGTTGCGATAAGGATCAGAGTCTCGGCGTTGCCCGTGAATTTTTGCCCCGCGCCTTGCGGGCCTTGTAGGCCTTGCAGCAGACGATTCAGCCGGTCGAAATTGTCGTTTGCAGTGCCGTCGTCCCATGCCCTTAGTGTCAGAAGCGCGAGCACATAGACAAAATAGTAATCAAGCAAGATTGCAAGAACTTGTTCTTCAGAATGTCCAACGCCGCGTGCTTCGACCCGAGACATAAAATAATTGAGGACGTCCACTGGTATGGTCTCTTCGTTGAGTCTCTCTGCTTTGCCGTCCCAGTCCTGAAGCACATGAAACCCGTCTTGACGGGTTGTGTCGTCGAATTTCCTGATGATTTTGTGCAGGTAAAGCCGATCTGTCCCAGCTTCAAATACGTGGGAGCGCATACCATCGCGCAACCTCGCCAGACCTTCGCGAAAGCTCTTCGACTTCGAGAGATCGATCAAAATTTTCTGGCGCGTCTGTCCTGCTAGAACTGTCTCGAGAAGCAGACAAACTGCATCAAAGCTGATCTGGCTTTCTGCACGAGAGCGCTTGTGTTTAGACATCCCAACTTGATTCTAGTCTTAGCCTTTTCAGCCGAACCTGCGGTGAAGTGAGACATAATTACGAGATGATAGTGCATATAATATCTGTCACGACCATATATGCATAGTTGGCCAACATACAAGGCTTTGTTACTTATAATGGTGTACATAAGTGACAAGAATCCTATTTATAAAGATCGTATCCGCCGATATAAACGTCGTAGACGCTAATAAATAGTTCATATCAGATATATATGTGGAGATATAACCTCATTTACTCGACAGATACACAGTCTGATAGATCATGTCTCGAACATACATTTCGCCTTTCCGTTATGAATTTGCTCCGAAGAAACTGAACTTGTTCGAAACAACGTTGAATTTGTTCTAAATGAAACTGTCTATATTGTCAGACTGATTGTTTATGTGATGAGTTGCACCAACAATTGTCAGAAATGTTATTGCCTGATAGTTGTCTATCCGGACATATATAGCGCCAATCACAACATATATGTTCTTCGAATTTTATTGATTTCATTTCATTCAAATGTGTCTCATATTCAGAATTTCATGCTCTCCATTTTCTCTTTTGTGAGGACACAATGAGTGAATCACGACTAAGGATCAAGTTCGACGAATATGAGTTCGAAGCCGAAGGTTCCGCAGACTCTGTTGAACG
>QHXD01000356.1:3102-7841 GCA_003223895.1 Acidobacteriota bacterium | reverse complement strand
TAACCGCCAAGATTGAGGACGCGGTGCTGCTCCTGCTTCTGGGTCAGATGCGGTTTCGTCAGCACCACATCCTGAGCGGCAAAGACGTGATGAGCGGCTTGCGAGCATCAGGGTTTAAAGTGCGCCGCGCGGATCTCGCTCTGAAAAGGCTTTCCGGCGAGGGAAGCATCATCGCTATCGGTAGATATCGGTCGCTCAGATACCAGTTGTCGCAGTCCGGATTCGACCGCGGGCAGCAGATTGCGCGTCGACTGATCTCGCAGGCTGCACCGAGTGTTGACCAGTCCAGTTCAGGCTGATAAATTGCCCAACACGATTCTTAACAGTGAGGTCCGTATCATGCAGAACCGTTTTCTTGCACTGTTGATTGCCGCCGCGATGCTGCTTTTCGCTGCTCCTGGAATTTCTCACCACAGCAACTCCGCCTATCAAGTGGATCAGGTTAGAACGTTGACGGGCGTCGTAAAGGAATGGAAGTGGTCGAATCCGCACACCTGGTTATATCTGATGGTCGATGACGAGAAAGGTGGAAAGGTGGAGTGGGCAGTGGAAGGCCGTGCGCCCGGAGTGCTCGGGCGCGTCGGCTGGGACAGGTCCGTGCTCAAGCCCGGGGACAAAGTAACCGTGCATATGAGTCCCGCGAAAGACGGGAGCCACGTGGGCATCATCGCGCGGGTCACGAAAGAGGACGGAACCATTCTCGGCAATGGTGGACCGAATCAATAGGCGATCCGGCGACTCGCCCACACGAAAGGACGTGATAACCATGCACCGAACTGCTCGATCGATATTCTGCGCGGTTGCGTTGTCCGGCCTGACCGCGTTCGCACCCGCCAGGCTCAGTGCGCAGAATGCCAGCACGCCTGATTTCACAGGCGTGTATTATCCGTTTCAGCAAGGTCGTGGCGGAGCCGGTGGAGGCGCTGCCGCCGCTCCGGCTCAGGGCCAGCGGGCAACGCCGCCCCCGCCGCCAACCCGGTCTGCTCCGACCGGCGACCTGTCCAACGGCCGCGCACCCAATGCTCCTTCGCTCACTCCCGAGTACATGGCCAAGTGGGAGATCATCAGGAAATCGCGAATGAGCGGATCATACGAGTACGATCCCATCGCCAATTGTCTGCCGCCAGGCATGCCCCAAATGATGTCCATGGCATACGGCATGGAAATCATGCAGACGAAAGACAAGATCACGTTCTTCAGTGAGTGGCAGGACGCCTTGCGGCGAGTCTACCTCGATGGGCGCAAGCCGTCTCAAAAGGTCCTGAACGATCCGACGTACGCCGGCTATTCAACCGGCCATTGGGAAGGCGATACGCTCGTCGTGGAAACCGTCGCGCTGCACCCGAACTCATTCATCGATAATTCCTCGCCCCACAGCGAGGAGATGACAGTCAGGGAGCGCATCCGTTTTACCGCCCCTGGCATCCTTGAAGATCGCATCACCGTCAACGATCCCAAAGCGCTGACGAAGCCATGGGAGACCACGCACACGTACAGAAAAGCACAGCAGCCTAACGACGAACTGCGGGAATTCGCTTGCGCGGAAGGGCTCGGGCACGCGCCGAAGTAAGACGGAAGGCAAGACATTTACTCGCTCTGCATCGCGAGTAAATGATAAAAATACCGGGTGGCCAAACCGCCGAAAGAGCTTATCGATTTACTCAAACCGTATGACAGGGGAATTCAGGAACTCACGCTCGCGCTGCGACAGTTGGTCCTCGAAGAGATGGCGCCCTGCTGCGAGTACATCCTCGAAGTGTATATCATCGCGCTCCATTACGGCCCGACACACAGGATGAAGGACGGTATTTGCTACATCGGGGTAATTAAAGACCACGTTAATCTTGGTTTCATCCGTGGCAGTGAACTGGCGGATCCCCAACGAATCCTCGAAGGCACAGGAAAGCAAATGCGTCATATCAAGATCAGGAATATGTCGGATTTGCTCCGGCCTGCCATCCGCGCTTACCTGCAGGAGGCCTGCGAGCGGGCTGGCTATGAAGTTGCAACCGAAAAAGAAAGGACGGTCACCACCGTCGTGAAGAGAAAATCCTTACCTAAACGAACCGCCGGCACGACCAGAGTGTAGGCGGCCCCACCGGCCCTCGACGACGCCCTCAAAGCGCCTGCGGCCTTTGATGAGCTCGGCCGCGAGATGCGTTACGCGGATGCCTGGCGGCGTCGCGAATTGCAAAAGCGTTGAGCGGCCCGCGACTACATTCAGGCCTTCTCCAAAATCCTGCGGGAGATGGCAGTCATGTGTGAATTATAGGCACAGTTTGTGCCCTTCCCTCAGAATCTCGCGCTCAGCCCGATGCGGACCGCACGCGACGAGCCCGGCGAAATGTTATTGTTGCTGTCGGCATTGACGTAGTATTTCTTGTCGAACACGTTCTCCACATTCCCCTGAAGGCGAACCTTCTCGCTGATCGAGAAATACACGGCCGCATCCGCGCGAACATAGCCCGGCAAAACAACGGTATTGTCGACGGCGGCAAACATGTCGGATCTTTGAAGGATGCCCAGACCCGCTCCGAGCCTCGACACGATCTGATAGTTGTTCCACAGCGAAAACATGTGACGCGGAACTTGAGCGACCCTGGCCCCGACGGGCGCGGCCGTCGTGGGACTTGCGATGAATACGTCCTGGTACGCGTAACCTCCGGTGATTCTCCAGGCACGCGTGACTCTTCCATTCAACCCGATCTCGAATCCATTGCTTCGGGTTCTGCCGGTCTGAACAATCCTGGTGGGATCGTTGGGATCCGTCGCTCTCGTATTTGTGCGGTCCAGCCGATAGACAGCCGCCGTCAGCGCAAGGTCACGATACAGATCCCACTTCACGCCTGCTTCGTAATTGCTGAACTTTTCCGGCTTCACCTGCTGCGTAATGGTTGTCAGTGAGGAAAACTGATCTCCCGAGCTCGGAAGATAGGAGACGCTGTAGTTGCCGTAAATCGAAAGCAACGCAACGGGCTTGAAGACGATGCCGGCGCGCGGTGACACCAGGTTATCGATGCGGCGCAGCTTATCGCCGTTCCGGTTGTTGTGATACTGCAGTTCGAAATTGTCGAACCGGAGACCGGTGATCACCTGGACATGACGGGAGAGTGCAACCTGGTCCTGAACATAAGTCGCCGCCACATTCGTCCTGATGTGATTGTCTGCATCGGTGGCGCTCTGCCGGAATGTCACGGGCGTGCTGATTGTTGGATTGGAGTAGAGAACGGAAATCGACGTCGCCGTGTTGTTGAAAAAGCCCGTGTTGCGAAAATTGTTCGTCAGCTGGCGGCCGATTTCCGCTCCGCCCAGCAGCGTATGATGGATTCCTCCTGTCGAGGCGGTGTAAGTCAGGTCGGTCTGGTTGAATATGTTGCGCCGCTGCGTCGCGTTGTTGTACACAGAAAGAGCGACCTGCGTTTTTTTCCCGTTCACCGCGCCCGGCACAAAGTTCTGGTAGCTCCGGTCATAGTCGGCGAACAGCGTACGGTTTTGGATATTCACCCGTCCTGCCTGATGAACAACAGCCGCCGATCCGAGATTCACTTTCGCTCTCACGCGGCTGTCGTCCGGATTGCCGAAGTACGTGGAGATGTCTGTATCTGCCGGTCTGCCCTGAAATGACGGAATGCCGCGATCGGCAACCCGATGGTCTCCAAAGTGTTCGTAGCCAAACGTGAGCAGCGTCCGGTTCGTGGGAGTGATCGTGAACGTGGGGTTGATGCCGTAGCGCTCCAAATCGACGTGTTTGCGAAAAGTATCGGAGTTCTCGTACATCCCGTTGAAGCGGAGAGCCACTTTATCGCTGAGGGGCCTGTCGAAATCCGCCGCCACGCGTTTGTTGTTGTAAGAGCCTGCGAGAAGCGTTACTTCGCCTAACGGCATGAAGCCCGCCTCCTTGGTCACCCGGTTGATCACGCCACCGCCGCCGCCTCGGCCGAATATCATGGCGTTGGGTCCCTTCAACGCCTCCATGTGTTCGAGGTTATAGAGATCGCGATAGTACTGGACATCGTCGCGCATTCCATTGACGAAGAAGTCGGCAGAGGTGCTGTTGCCGCGGATGATGACTTGATCGCGGTTATTTTCACCTTGATGGGTGGCGATGCCGGGCACATAACGCACCACGTCGGCGACGCTCATCATCAGTTGATCCCTCACCTGCTCCTGCCTCACGACCGTGATGGATTGCGGAACATCGCGCAAGGGCGTCAGCGTTTTCGTTGCGCTGCTGACGAGTCCTGCGTCATAGCCGGCGGACTCTGTGACCGTGACCATGTCCCGCACGCCGGCGACTTCCAGAACGAAGTCCCGGAATTCCGGCTCGCTCTTCTGAACGTAGATCTTCTGCGACGCTTCCGAAAAACCTCGCGCGGCGATCTTCACTGTGTATTGGCCAGGCTCGACCGCCAGTGAAAACTCGCCGTTTCGATCGGAGACCGAAGTGAGTTGCGTTCTGCTGCCGTCGCGGATGGCGGTAATCTGAGCGCCTGGGATGGCGGCGCTCGTGGGATCCAATACCCTTCCCTGAAGCGGAGTCTGCGGCGCCTGCGCGTTTGCCCGATAGAGCAGGATTGCCGTCATCAAAGCAGTGGAGAAGAGCCGGGCGATTGCCTTCATGGTGTCTCCTGTCTGTGTCGTTTCCAGGATTCGGCGCGGCAGTTAGATGGACTGGCGAGGCGGGTTGGAATTAGAATGACAACCGCGCCGGCTGGGACTCTCGATTGGATTCCACCGCG
>QHXD01000356.1:0-3093 GCA_003223895.1 Acidobacteriota bacterium | reverse complement strand
CGACAGCGATTATTGGCGACGTCTCGGGCGATGTCAATTCGAAAATGAAAATCGTTCTCATTTAGCCTGCAAACTCGACCCTGGGGCTTCGAATGGCTCTTCATATTGCGGTGTTCTTGATAACGCTGTCGGGACTCATCTTCGAGATCGGTCTCACGCGCATCTACTCGGCCACAATCTGGTATCACTTCGCTTTCATCGCGGTGTCGGTCGCGCTGCTGGGATGGGGACTGGGCGGTGTGGTCGTGCACTTGCTGCGAAGGCAGCTGATACCGACGATGGAAAAGGCCGCGCTCCTCACGCTGCTCTATGCGTCGGCGATCGTGGTCTGCCTGTGGCTGATCGTGCAGTTTCCCTTTCGCTTTGAGTTCCTGCCGATCTATTTCATCGCACCGCTGGTTCCGTTCGTCCTTGCGGGCATGGCGCTGTCGTTGATCTTCCACATGCACCGGGAGACAGCTTCCACTCTTTATTTCGCCGACCTGCTCGGAGCCGCGCTGGGCGCGCTTGCCGTCACTTTTCTTCTCGAGGCGTTCGGCGGCGAGACGATGCTTCTTCTGGTCGTGGTCGCGCCGCTTGGCGCGTCGGCGCTGCTGGCGCGGCAGTACCGGAAGTTTGCCGTGGCCGGCGCCATTGTCGCAGTGGTCATCGCATTCTCGAACGAACGGATGGGCCTCTTCCGGGTGATACCCGGCACGCTCAAGGCGATGCGCCGCCATATGCAGGAAACACCGGGGACACGCGTGACGCAGACCGGCTGGAACGCCTATTCGCGCATCGACGCCGTGGAAGGCTTCCCCCCACCGAATCTTGCCCGGTTGTACATCGACTCGGACGCGTGGACCAACGCGCAGCAGTGGGACGGACGGCTCGACAGCATCCGCTACGTGCGCAACTGGTACCGCGGTCTGCCGTTCCGCCTTGCATCGGGCGCCGAGACGCTGGTCATCGGTCCGGGGGGCGGGTCAGACGTTATCGTCGCGCTCGGATCGGGCAGCCGCAAGGTCACGGTCGTGGAAATGAATCCGCTGATGCTTCAGTTTGTGCGCCGCTACGGCGAGCGGGCCGGTAACCTCTACGACCGTCCTGATGTCGAGGTGATCCAAAGCGAGGGGCGCAACTTCATCAGCCGTACGGAGCGCCGGTTTGGTGTGATCTTCCTCGGGTTCGTGGATACCTGGGCATCGGTTGCCTCGGGCGGGCTTTCGCTTTCGGAAAATTACCTCTATACCACTGAAGCGTTCCAGGCCTATTACGACCATCTCACCAGCGACGGAATTCTGGTGATCATGCGGTGGGGCGTTGACCTTCCGCGGCTGGTTTCCAATGCGGTGGCCCTTCTCGGCGCGGATGAGGCCTCGAAGCGCATCGTGGCACTGATCGAGAAGCGCAATACGCCGGATGACCCTCCGCAGATGATCTTCATGTTGCGTAAGCGTCCCTTCAGCGAGGAGGAAACTGCCGAGATCATGGGTTGGACTGAGGCCAATCCGCTGATCGTCCCCGGCCGGCATGCGGAACCACCGTACGATGACCTGTTCTCGAGCCGGAAGACGCTAGACCAGGTGATCGCGGAGTCACCGCGGCGCGTGAATCCAGTCTTCGACGACAGTCCGTTTTACTTCGCCACCGAACGTCCGTGGGGCATGCCCCACCAGATGCGGCTGGCGCTCGCCGGGCTCGTCGTGCCGATGCTCGGGCTTCTCGCGATCTTCGTCGTCCTCGGCAAACCGATGGGCAAGCCTGTCCGGCCATATGTCGCATCGATTGTTTATTTCGGTTCGCTGGGCGCTGGGTTCATTGCCGTGGAACTCACGCTGCTGCAGCATCTCACGCTGCTCCTCGGCCATCCGATCTTCACACTCTCGATCCTGCTGTTCACGATTCTGGGAGCCGGCGGCATTGGGAGCGCACTCAGCGGCCGCGTTCCCACCCGTTGGGCCTGTCTCGCCGTAGCGGGCCTTGGTGCAACCGCGGCGTTCGCTCTGCCGCGATTCATCCCCGCCCTCCTGCCGCTTGCCCTGGGCGCACGCGTGGCGATTGCGGTCACGCTGATGGCGCCATTCGGTCTGATGATAGGAATGCCGTTTCCCAGGGGACTGCGGCAGACAGGACAGGGATCGCTTCCCGCGCCGCCATTCTACTGGGGTCTTAACGGCGTCATGTCCGTGATTGGTTCCATCGGCACAGTCGTCGCCGCGCTCGTCTTCGGCTTTCAGGTTGCAATGCTTGCCGGCAGCGCCTGCTACGTGTTGGCGGCGGTCGCGTCAGGCGCCATGGAGCAGTGAGGTTGGATCACTGATGGCCACTGCCCAATGGTGAATTTGCCAATGCTCAATGACTCATTCCTCATTGAGCATTGGATCATTGAGCATTTGCAAATTCACCATTGGGCAGTGGCCATCAGTTATTACCGGGCAGCGATCTCCGAAGCGTTTTTAGTACTCGCGGCGGCGACTGGACCGAGAGCCTTTCCGAAATCGATGTTGTTCTTCTTCAGCGTCATGCCCGTTGCCCTGTCGAGATCGACAAGGGACTTGTTGAAGTTCACGACGGTCTGCAGTTCGTTGCTTTCCGCCTGGGCTACGTTCTGCTGTTCCTCCAGAACGAACCTCAGCGTGGATGTGCCGAGTTGGAATTTCTGCTGCTCGGCGTCCAGTTTCTGACGGGCCAGTTTCAGGGCCGCTTCAGTGGTGTCGATGCGGGAACGATTCGTCTGGACCTGGGTCAGAGCATTTCGAACATCCAGGGCGACTTGCTGCAACACGGCGTCAATCTTGTTTTGCGAGATCTGGCGATCATTCACAGCGCGCGAAAAGTCCGCGTCTGCGGCCTTGTTGTTCAGCGGTATGGAGACTGTAAAACCGACGTTGTAACCCGTGTACCCGTAACCGAAGAGCTGCCCCAGCGCATTCCCGATGCCGCCTGGTATGACGTTGAGGACCTGGCTGGTTCCCAGGACGTTGCCACGAACGGTCTGCACACCACCCGTTCCGTTCTGCGTGTAAGAAGCCGTGACGTCGAATACCGGCAGCTTCTGGTTCTTTCTATATTGGACATCAATGTCTTTGTTGTCCCGGTCCAGCATTGCCT
>QHXD01000355.1 GCA_003223895.1 Acidobacteriota bacterium | reverse complement strand
ATGAGGTAGTCATAATGCAAGCTGCTACCATCCATCGTTTCGACGACCTGATTCTCAGGATCGACCCCGACGACTTCGGCCATCAGCACTTCGACATTTTCTTGCTTGCGCAATATCGCGCGTATCGGAGCAGCGATCTCGTCGGCCGAAAGCAAGCCAGTGGCAACCTGATAGAGCATCGGCCGGAAGAGGTGATAGTTGTGCTTATCAATGATCGTTACCCGGACAGGCGCGCCAGCAAGTCCGCGAGCCGCGTACAACCCTCCAAATCCGCCCCCGACGATGACAACATTTGGAAGCCCTTTCGTTTCATCCGAAGTCATGGCGTGCCTCTCCTGATCAAGTATGATGGCCTGCACCGGCCGACGAAAGCCCAAAAGCCCGGTTTTACTCTCGCCTACGGTTCGTCTTTGGGTCTTCGTTACACCTTGAAAAGTCGGTTGCTGGTTGTGAATCCGAGTGAGAATGGTGAAGTGAATCAGGCAACGCCAGGCGCGGCGAACAAGGCTTCGGAGCCCCCGCAAAGAGCCGCGGCTCGAACTGATCCTTAGAACCGTCTCAGCGAAATTCTGGCGCTAACGCCCTGAATTCTTGCATACTAGGGTTCGAAAATGTCTTTCCCCAGGAGGCCTATGAAACCTCGGTACCTAGCATTCGTCTTTGCCCTGACATCGGTCGCATGGTCGCAGGATATTCACAATCACACGCGTGAGGTTCATGGTGTTCCTGGCGGTGTACCCGACTTTTGCAGCCAGCCGACAGTGACGAGCGTGGCTGGCGGTGCATGGTCTGCTCCCGCCACCTGGTCCACCGGGAAAGTCCCCGCGCGTGAGGATCGAGTCGCGATTGCCGCCGGCCATGACGTTGTCTACGACGTGGTCAGCGACGCCAAACTCACTTGCGTCGAGGTTCGCGGGCGTCTTCGTTTCCGCGCGGACGCGAATACGCGGATGAAAACAGCGAATCTGATGGTCACGGATGAGGGCTATCTGGAAGTGGGGTCCGCCGCCGCTCCGATCGCGCCGAATGTTTCGGCTGAAATCATTATTGCGGACCAGAAGATCGATCGCAAACTCGATCCCGCGGAGCTCGGGGCGGGAATCGAGAGTCTCGGCAGGATCACGATGCACGGCGCGATGAAGTCGCCCACATTCGTGCGCCTGGCTCAGGAGCCACTGGCAGGTCAGACGAAGCTGACGCTCGAGCAGAGCGTAAAAGGTTGGAAAGCAGGTGACCGCATCGTGATTCCGGATACCCGGCAGTTACGTGAGGGCGAACGCGGAAGCAACTACAAGGCGCAGGACGAGAAAATCGAGATCGCGTCGATCGCCGAAAACCAGGTCACTTTGAGCACGCCTCTCAAGTACGACCATAAGGGCGCGCGCAGCGCGGAGGACAAGCTCGAATTCCTGCCGCACATCGGTAACGTCAGCCGCAACGTGATTGTCCGTTCTGAAAATCCCGCCGGCACGCGCGGCCACATGATTTTCATGTCCCGCTCCGACATCGATCTGCGTTTCGTCGAGGTGCTCGACATGGGGCGCACGAAGATGGGCGTGCTCGATAACACGGAATTCGACAATCAGGGACAGGTCAAAAGACTCGGCGTCAACCAGATCGGCCGATACGCGATTCACTTCCATCACTACTTCGGACCCAAACAGACGCCGGCTGGCGGTTACCAGTTTACGCTGATCGGAAACGCGGTTGACGGGGCGCCGAAGTGGGGTGTTACCGTCCATAACAGCCACTATGGACTCGTTCAGGACAACGTCGTCTACAACACGCATGGTGCCGGTATCGTCACCGAAGACGGCACTGAGAGTTACAACGTGTTCGACCACAACTTCGCTATGCGTTCCGAGGGCTCCGGCGACTTCGCGCCTCGCAGTGGATACAGTGGAACCGGTCCCGATCCTGGTGGAGAAGGGGGAGGGTTCTGGTTTCGCGGCCCGAACAATTACATCAGAAATAACGTCGCTGCCAATGCGGATGTATTCGGGTTCCAGCTTGCGGCAGGATTGCTCGAGACCGTACGCATTCCTGCCTTCAAAGGCGCCGATATGGCATCCGATCGTGAGACGACACCGATCGACACAACAGATGCCAAGGTACTGGAGTTCGTCAACAACGAGGCCTATGGCGCCATCCAGACCGGCGTCGCATTCGGATGGAATGGCGAGATCAAGAACTTCAGGGTGTGGAATCCTTCACGCCATGGTCTCACCGCAACCCCTACCGATAAGCTGACGATCGACGCTATTACGATACGCGGCGACAAATCGATCCTGACCGATGCGGAGGAAAGTCCGGCGGGCATTTGGGTAGGAAACTACGTTGCCAAGAGCGTCGCCATCCGTAACGCCGATATCCAGGGGATGCGTGCAGGCGTGGCGAGTCCATTTTTCCATTCGGAACAAAGTGTGGAACCGGGCCGCGGCGACGGCTCCATCGCCATCGAGAACAGTTACTTCCGCGATTACGTGGGGATCGTGGTCGCGACGACATATCAGCCGAAGTCCGCCGGCAGCAAACCGGATAAGTCCGCCGTTATCAGAAGCTCAGTCTTCGAGCCGCTCAACGTCCCCGCCAATCCCAGGATTCCTCCGGCGGCGATCTCGATGAATTACCGCATGGCTCCCAATGATGCGGACCCTCGCGTCCCGATATACGTGTACGACTTCAACAAAAAGCCAGGCGATGACTTTAAGGTCTACTACTCGCTGCAGGCTCCCCGGAATGTAGCGCCCTGCAACGATTCAAGGCCCGCACTCGACGGCTGGGTTTGTAAGTAATAAAGGGGAAGGCGGGGGAAAATAGCCGCGAATTACGCGGATTACGCGAATGGGCGCGTCAAGGAATCTTTGATGCGCCCATTCGCGTAATCCGGGTAATTCGCGGCTATTTTCCCCCAGCGTTCCCCTTTCACGATGCCGTAATCAGATACTCGCTCTGGACGAGCCCGCTCGCGTACTGCCGCGTACCGACGTGCTTGAGAAGGATGTCGCGCGGTACGGCGCCAAATAGCGGGATCCCGGCACCGATGAGCACGGGGACGCGCGTGATGATGAGGCGTTGAATGAGCCCGGCCTGGAGAAATCGCTGAATGGTGATCCCGCCATCCACGTAAACATGCCGAATGCCGCGGGCGTCAAGCTTCGACACGATTTCGGCCGGATCCCCCGACATACGCTCCACCACAGCCCCGGCCGGCGCGGACGCGAGCGCGCGAGTGCTGAGAACGAAAACGGGCTTCTCACCATAAGGCCACGTGTCGAACGTCAAGACCGTCTCGAAGGTCTTGCGCCCGATCA
Organism: Acidobacteriota bacterium; assembly: GCA_003223895.1. GTDB lineage: Bacteria > Acidobacteriota > Terriglobia > 20CM-2-55-15 > 20CM-2-55-15 > 20CM-2-55-15. Next base: position 2,181 of record QHXD01000355.1, on the reverse strand, counting down.
CAAGCGCATCCACCGAGGCAATGAACTCATCGTAGCCGTGGGGTTCGCCGCCGCCCGGCGGCAGGAAATCGAAGTCGCCGTTGACTCGAGCGATGAAGCCGTCGAGGCTGGTGCCGACAAAAACCGATGCTTTCACAAGCCTCAACGGTCCCGTGGGGCGCCCGGTTGCGCGCCGCCACCGCGAGGCGGGGCGGGCGGCAGCGTGCCGCCTTCCGCGAGGATCTTCATGTTCTCGAGCGCCTGCGTGAACTGCGCGGTCCTTTGCGCCCTGTCCCTTTCGCGGGCGGCGTCGTCCGGCAGCATCGAGTTATCGAATACCAGCGTATAAACGAGCTTCGACGTGGTCGCGGTCACCGGCCTCGCCTCCAGCGTGCCGTGATAGAGATTGTACGGACGGCCGGCTCTCACGGGCTGCGTGTAGGTGTAGGACAGTTCGGTTTTTCCCACGAGGATCTCGCCCGCGACGGAACGCACGGCGCCGAATTCACCGTCCTTGCCCGAGGTGATCGTACACGGGATCCGCAGCCATTCGCCGATATCGCAGTACTTACCGACGCGCTTCCACACTTCGGCGGCAGGGCGGTTAACGGTGATTTCCAGAGGAATGGAAATGTAGGTCGGATTGGCGACCACGTTGCTGACCGGCGCGGCCGGCGCAGCCTGAGCCCCCGGCGCCGGAGCCTGTGCACCGGCGGCGTGCGCCAGAGAGACCACCGCGCGCGCACAAGCGGCAGCTATTTTAATGAAGTGATTCCGCATGGATTCCTCCAAATGATTTCGCCTTGCGGCGTTGTCGCTGACGCACATCTTGGCACAGGCCGGCCAGGGCATCAACTCGATTGACAATTGGTGGACGACGGCGTTCACTTGTATGAATTCATGAACATTCGGCCACATGATCGGTTTTCCTCTGAAGTAACGCTCACTTCTGCGCTAGGATGCATTCTTAGGAAAAATAGAAGTCCAGCCGCAATCAAGGCGTTTTCCTGGACGAATCTGGGAACCACCGTGTCTCGCACTTTAACGCAAAACATTTTCTGAACAGGCGGAGGAGCCGGCATGGAGAAAAGTATTATGCGTCGAGAAAATCGGGTTGCTTTGACCATCAGTGCGTTGGTTTTGGTCGTATATACAGCTTTTCGGACTCGCAACTATTATTGGGACGGAATTCTGTTCGCCCTGACGATCGAAGAAAGCAGCGGCGTCACGATCAAACTGTTTAACCCCAACCATCTTTTTGGCAATTTGCTTGGAGTGCTGCTGTATTGGCCATTACACGCGCTGTGGCCCGTCCTGCGGGCGCATGCGGTGTTGAGCGCCGTCAACACCGCGGCGAGTGTGCTCGCATGCTACCTGCTATTTCGTGTTCTTCAGCGATTCCTTCACAACGAGTACTACAGCGCATGCCTGACACTGATCTTTGCCTTTTCGGCAACCTGGTGGAAGTTTTCCACAGATGCGAATGTTTATGTTCCCAGCGTCCTGTTCCTGGTTCTTGCAACCGATCGTCTTACTGATACTCGGCACACGGCGGATCCCGCTGCAATCGGGCTGCTGCACGCCGCGAGTATGCTGCTGCACCAGATCGCGATCTTTTTCTTTCCCGCTGTGGTGGCTGCTCTGTGGATGCGGGAACGTCAGAGCGGAAGCCATAAGAAGGTGCGTTCCGTTCTGATCTACAGCATCACTGCGAGCTTGTGCGTAGCGGCGGCCTACGCCTGGGTCTGGTTCACGTTCGTTAGCGACATTTATCAGGGAACGTTTTGGAAATGGATAACGTCCAATGGACACGAGGAATGGGCGTTTGCGTCCCTCGGTGGAAACACGTGGGAAACGGTTCGCAGCAGCGTTCGAGTCTTTTTCGGCGGCAGTCTCTCCCTGGCCCTTAAGCACATCGACTTAAGAATCCAGCTAGTGGCCGGGGCGGCGTTGCTCGTGTCTGTAATCGCACTGCTGGCGGCTGCTGTTCGCGCTGGCAAGGCCTGGTTCCAGGATGATGAGTTTGTCGAGGCCTTCTCACACGAAGCATCGAACTTCATTCTGTGGTGGGTCGGGCCTTTCTTCTTATTCCAGTTCTTTTGGCTGACGCAATTCCCGTACTACCGGTTGTTCTACCTGCCGGGCGGTATTATCGGGCTCGGGCTCCTCCTCAAAAAATACGGACTGTTTCGGCCCTTGCGA
>QHXD01000354.1 GCA_003223895.1 Acidobacteriota bacterium | reverse complement strand
GCCTTTGGCTCAGATGAGCATTTATCCGGCCGGTTCCTGGACACTATGTCGCGCCTTAATGAAGCAGTGCGAATTTACAGGGCAATCGGCGCAGGGCCTGAATCTGCTCGCCCCCTCTACTATCTGGCCGCGTACAACTGGGCGGCATACAATCTGGAAGAAAGTCTTAACCTCGCCCTGGAGTCGCTAAACGTCACAGATCCCGCAGACAACGTCCGTTTGTGCCAGTTGCACTGGCTGATTTCCAACATTCTGTATTCGATGGGATATTCGGAAATGGCCACTCACTTCAACGAAGAGGCTACAGATCATGCAGAAAAAGTGGGAAACCCAGGGTTGATTGCGTCCATGAGCTCCCAACTCGCTTCATTGTATTTGTTGAGTAGCCGGAATGAGATGGCAGCGGAGCAGATAGAAAATTCTGCGAAAGCGCTCGATCATATGCTTTCGGACGACGACAGGCATACTTCAGAGTTGTCTGTAAATCTGGTTCGCGCGCGAATACTGCTCTCGACTGGCAACTTTTCGGCCGCCGAACAGACGCTGCGCAAGAGCATCGACTTCTTTCATCAGAACCCGACGCGCAGCCCGGTGATTGTGCATTCGCAGTCTCTTTTGTTCCTCGCCAAGGCGCTCTCTGCGCAAGGAAGGACTCATGAGGCCGAACTGGAATTCCGGAAAGCTATAGAGCTGGTTGAAGCTCAGCAAAATTATCTGACGAACTTGAATTTTCAGGTTTCCTTCGACCAGCAGCGGCGGCAGGTCTATGACTCGGCAATCAGTTTCGAATACGACAACAACAATAACTGCGAAGAGTCGTGGAACCTGATGCAGGGCTATAAAGCGAAACTGTTCCTGGACGTCCTCGGAAGGTTCGAGACCCCCGCCAACGCGCATGAGCCGGCCCGTTTGACTCGCTCTCAAGTCGCGAGTCGTATTCCAGAGAATGTCCAATTCATTGACTACGGGGTGCTGAGCGACCGAATCCTGATCTGGGTCCTTTCGCCAGATGGTCTCCAGTGTCGATCGACAAGAATCAACCGGTATCAACTTCAGAAGCGCGTCGATTCTTTCCTTACAGAGCTGATGGAAAAGCGTTCCACCGAGCAATCATCTCAGGAGTTATACGACCTGCTGGTTGAGCCGATCGAGCAACTCCTGGACACCAGGCAGACCCTTGTCATCATTCCGGACGGCGTCCTTCATCGTTTACCGTTCTCAGCGCTTCGATCGCGGCGCGACCATCGGTATTGGATCGAAAAAATGCCGATTCTGCAAAGTCCGAGCGTCAGCTATTTCCTTTCTGACAACGCATCTCCCGCATCGAACAAGACGCTCATTGCTTTTGGCTCCCGCACTCAGGACGTCCTGGTGAACAAAGAACTGGCGTCGCTTCGCGAAATCGAGCCGGGCGTCAAAGTGCGTACGGGACCCGACGTCACAAAGGAAGTTTTCCTGAGAGCGGTTGGAGAGAACTCTCTGCTGTATTACGCCGGACATTCCGCATTCGATGTTGCCGACCCGCTTCGGTCCCTGATTCTGCTGGACGGCGACAAGCCGGGTCCCAATAGTGTTTCAGCCCTCGACATCGTACAGCGGCGGATGCCGAAGAATGGCATCGTCATACTTGCATCGTGCGACACGTCGCTGGGCAATTTCACAGACGGCCCCGGCATACGCGGCCTCACGTCGGCGTTTCTCATCTCCGGAGCGGGGTCCGTCATCGGCTCTCTCTGGCCGGTGCAATCATCGAGTACAAACGCGTTGATGCCGATTCTGTTCAACTCTCTTGCACGCGAAGACGCGTCCGTCGCACAAAGCCTGCGGTCCGCTCAACTGCGGCTTATTCGGAGTGCTGCCTCCGATCCTTATCATTGGGCGGGTTTCGTCCTTACTGGAAACGTGAGCGCGGCCGTACGCCGCGCGCCGTATTCCCGGAAGGTTGGATCCGTTCTTGCACCGAAAAGCTGAAAAATGGTATAGCCGTTGGCGGTTATTTCGGTAATTCGGGGACAGAACGCGGGCTAAAGCCCGCGACTACATTTTGGGAAAACCGCTTTCGTTCCCGATGTAGTCGCGGGCTTTAGCCCGCCTTACTCCCCGATACCCCCGAAAGCCCAGAGAGGCAGCCATGACGAAGAATCGGCGAGAATTTCTCAAAACCGTAGCCGCAGCCGCCGCGACTGCCATGGTACCGACGGCCGGTGTGATCGCTCAGGGAACCCATGGGAGAGCCGGACGCATTGACGTTCATCATCACATGATTCCGCGGTTCCAACCAGGCAACAACCTCCGGGACTGGAGCCCGGAGCTGTCGCTGGCCACGATGGAACGGCACGGTATCGCGACGGCCATCCTGTCCGAGGTTCAAATTCCTGAATACCTCAACGACGGTTCGGAAAAGGCTCGCGCCATGGCGAGGCAGTTGAATGAATATGGAGCCAAAACGGTCAAAGATTATCCGGGGCGCTTCGGGTTCTTTGCCTCGATCATGCTGGCTGACGTTCAAGGAAGTTTGCGGGAAATCGAATATGCATTCGAGACACTGAAGGCCGACGGCGCCGTCATCAACAGCAGCGCCGCCAAGAAATGGCCGGGCGATCCTTCTCAGATGCCGATCTTCGAAGAGCTCAATCGGCGCAAAGCAGCCGTGTTGATCCATCCGAACACCCAGCCGCATTGCTGCATCAATCCACCCGGCGTTCAGCCTTCCATGACTGAATACGACTTCGACATGAACAGAGCAGTGTTGAGTCTTCTGATCAACGGTGTGATGACGAAGTGTCCGGACATCAAGTTCATTATCGTTCATTCAGGAGGAACGGTTCCGGTGCTGGCCGGCCGCGTCCAGGATCGGGTTCCAAAGAACCGTCCCGACCTGTACCCAACCGGAGCTCTCGATAAGCTGAGAGATTTGTATTACGAGTGCGCCCATGCGAGTTTCCCATGGGCCATGGCTGCGTTGAGGGCATTTACTCCCACGTCGCATATCCTGTTCGGAACCGACTGGCCCATGGAAGCCGCCGAATCCACAACTCGAGAAATTCCCGGCCTGGGTCTTTCCGACGATGTTCTCTACGCAATCGAGCGCGGAAACGCCGAGCGTTTATTCCCTCGTTTCAAGATATGAGATTCGCACTCTAATTGGCTCATGGAACACAAGTTTGATGTGGTTGTCATCGGCACCGGCTCGGCCGCTTCGACCGCGGCTTCGCGATGCCGTGCCGCGGAATGGAGCGTCGCGATTGTCGATAAGCGGCCGTTTGGCGGAACCTGCGCCTTGCGAGGATGTGATCCCAAGAAAGTGCTGGTCGGCGCTGCAGACGTTGTGAAATGGGCGCGGCGCATGAAGGGGAAAGGGATAGCCACGGGCGACCTGCATATCGAGTGGCCCGAGCTGATGGCCTTCAAGAAAACCTTCACTGAGCCGTATCCCGGGCAGAAAGAAACCCAATTTCAGAAATCCGGAATTGCCATGTTCAAGGGAGTGGCGCGGTTCGTCAGCCACAACCGCCTGACGGTGGGGGACGACACTCTTGAAGCGAGATATTTTGTCATCGCCACCGGCAAGAAACCGGCGCCGCTCGGTATTCCCGGGGCGGCTCTCGCGATTACCAGCGATCTCTTTCTGGAGTTGGAGAGCCTTCCAAAGCGGGCCGTGTTCATCGGCGGCGGCTATATTTCGTTTGAGTTTGCGCATGTCGCTTCGGCCGCCGGCGCCGAAATAACGATTGTTCATCGAGGTCCGCGGGCTTTGACCGGCTTCGACCCTGATCTGGTAAGTATGCTCGTGGACGACATGAAAGATGCGGGCATGCGCATCGTGCTGAACACGCGGGCGGAGGCGATCGACCGGGTTGACGGATCCGTTCGACTGCATGCTGTCGAGAACGGCCAGAAACGCACGTTTGAGGCGGACTTGATCGTGCATGGCGCCGGCCGGGTTCCAGAGATCGATGATTTGAGCCTGGAAGCCGCAGGCGTCGCATTTTAAGAGCGCGGCGTCACAGTGAACGAGTACCTCCAGAGTACGTCGAATCCGTCTGTATACGCTGCCGGCGACGCTGCTGCGAGCGGCAATCCTTCGCTAACGCCCGTGGCCGGTTTCGAGGGCGAGGTCGTTGCAGACAACCTGCTTCATGGAAATCAGCGGACAGGCGATGCGGGCGCGGTGCCCACAGTCGCGTTCACGATCCCGCCGATAGCATCTGTAGGGCTTCTGGAGAACGATAAAAGGGCGCGGGAATTGCGCTTTCGCACACATTTCGAGCAAACGCAGGACTGGTATGCGTCGAGGCGGATCGGTGAGCGTCGTTCGGGCTTCAAAGTTCTGATCGAAGAACAAACAGAGCGTGTGCTCGGCGCGCACCTGCTCGGGCACAACGCCGAGGAAATTATCAATTTCTTCGCGCTGGCGATCCGGTCGGGCATTCGCGTCCCGGACTTGAAGAAAATGATCTTTTCGTATCCGACTCACGCTGCGAATATTCAGTACATGTTGTAAGGGAATTAAACACAAAGAAAGCC
>QHXD01000353.1:4244-10732 GCA_003223895.1 Acidobacteriota bacterium | reverse complement strand
ATGCAGTGTCGTCACAACTTCCGAAACGTTATCCGAGGTCAATCCACCCGCGATGATTATCGAACCGAAAGCGTTCGCGCCATACACCAGGTTCCAGTTGAATGTCGCTCCGGTTCCGGGCGCACAGCTATCCAAAAGGAACGTACCGCTGCCGTGGTTCCTCAGGGAATCCACGCGAAAGTTCGAATCGACTTTGAATACCTTGATCACTTTGACCCGCTGGATCATCGAGCAGTAATCCGGCGTTTCGTTTCCATGAAGCTGAACGGCATGCAGACCGAGTGACAGGGCAAAGTCTTCGAGGTTCTGCGGATCGGGGTGATTGACAAAAACCCCGACTGTAGTGACAAACGGAGGAATCTTTTCGAGGATCTTTGACGCTCTCGATGGATCGATGTACCGAGGGCTCTTCGGGTGGAAGTTCAGGCCGATGGCATCGGCACCAAGCAACGCGGCGTCGCGGGCGTCTTCGAATTCGGTAATGCCGCAGATCTTGACGCGCGTCACAGCAGACCTCGAAGTGCGGCGGCGGGATCCGCGGCGGTGACAAAGTATTCTCCGACCAGGAACGCGTCGGCGCCGGCATGCAGCAACTGCTCGAGGTCGTTCTTGCTGTTCAACCCGCTCTCGACGACGAACAGCCGGTCGTCAGGAATCAGTTTCGCAAGCCGGACGGAAGTTTGAACATCGACGTTGAAGGTCTTCAAGTCCCGATTGTTCACACCAATGATGGAGGCGCCTGCTTCGAGGGCTTCGCCGAGTTCTGTTTCATCGTGAACCTCAACGAGCGCGTCGAGCTTCAGTTCCTGAGCAAGCATCAGGAGCTCTTTCAGTTCCGAGGGTTCGAGCATCGCAACGATGAAGAGAATCGCGCTGGCGCCGCATGCGCGGGTTTCGTAGACCTGAAATTCATCGGAGATGAAGTCCTTGCGCAAAACCGGGAGGCTCGAAGCCTGCCGGATTGTGCCCACCCAGCCGAGGTCACCCTGAAAGAAGTCTTCTTCGGTAACAACGGATATGGCGGACGCTCCTCCTTCTGCGTACATTGCTGCCAGCTGCCCCACATTCAGATCGGCTTTAAGGACTCCCCTGGATGGCGATGCCTTCTTGACTTCGGCAATCAAGCGCACCCGTCTGGAGTTCTCCAGGGCTGCTCGAAAAGAGGGTGCAGCTTTGGCGGTGGCCGCCATTTTCTTCACGACGGCGTCAGGCACACGCGTCCGCGATATCTGAAGCCGCTTTTGTTTGGCTTCGATAATCCGCGTCAGTATATGCGTGCTATCCAGATGCTTCATCTGTTTCGCCTAATTACGCGAACTCCCTCAGCCGGCACAACGTCTTCCAGGCCGCGCCGCTGTCGATCGAATTTGCAGCCGCTGCCATACCTTCTTTCAAAGTGTGGACCGCCCCCCCCGCGAAAATAGCGGCCGCGGCATTCAGCAAGACGACGCTGCGGCGCGGTCCCGATTCACCCTTGAGAATCGCTTCGATGATGCCCGCGTTGGTCGCAGCGTCGCCACCGCGTATAGCTTCCGCCGGCGCGGGTGTGATCCCGAGGTCTTCGGGATTGATTGTGAACTTTCTTATTTCACCCCGCCGCATTTCCACAACGTTGGTCTTGGTCGAGATCGAAACCTCATCCACACCATCGGCACCGTGTACCACGAGAGCGCAATCCAGTCCCAACCCCAGGAGCGCGTTTGCCATGAGATCCATCAGGGTGGGCGAAAATACTCCGACCACCTGAAAACGCGCTGCGGCGGGACTCGCGAGCGGCCCAAGAATGTTGAACACCGTTCGAATTTTCAGCTGCGAACGCGCCGGCATCACGTATTTCATGGAGCTATGGAACCTTGGCGCAAACAGAAAACCGATTCCCACATCTTTGATTGCGCGCCGAAGCCGCTCTATGGGCATCTGGATGTCGAGGCGTAAGGCCTCCATCACATCTGCACTCCCACACTTACTCGTGGCGGACCGGTTTCCGTGCTTCGCTACACGGATTCCCGAACCGGCAACTACGAAGGCGGCAGCGGTAGAAATGTTGAACGTGCCGCATCGATCGCCGCCGGTACCCGCCGTGTCGAGCACATCAGGAACTTCGCCGTCCCATAGTGGCTCGGCCTTCTCACGCATCACTCTGGCGAATCCGATCAACTCGGCCGGAGTCTCGCCTTTCATCCGCAGCGCCGTGAGAAAAGCTCCGATCTGAGCGTCCGTTGCCTGGCCCGCCATGATTTGTTCCATGGACATGCGGGCTTCCTGCTCGCTCAGGTCTACATGCTCTGTGAGCTTCTGGATGGCGTCAACAATCATTTTCTTAACGCGGGGCCCACCCGCCGGCTACTTTTCGGTACACCGCCTTCGGCGGCCTCTTTGATATGCATTTCGTCCGGTCCCCCCGCTAGGATTTCAGGAAGTTCTTCAGGAGATTTTTCCCAACGATGGTCATGATCGATTCCGGATGGAACTGGATTCCCTCAGTCGGGAAATTACGGTGGCGCAGGCCCATCACGACCCCTTCTTTGGTTTCCGCGCTGATTTCGAGACAAGTCGGAATTTCCGAAACAACCAGTGAGTGATAGCGAGTTGCCGGAAAACCTTGAGGCAAGCCACTGAAGAGCGTTTTACTGTCGTGGAAGATCTGGCTGATCTTTCCATGCATCAATGTAGGGGCGCGCAGGATCTTGCCGCCGAAAACCTCCCCGATGGCTTGGTGGCCCAGGCAGACGCCCAATATCGGCGTGGATTTGTGAAAGACCTGAACTACTTTTTCGGAAATGCCGGCATCCTGCGGTATACCCGGACCCGGCGAAATCACGATGCGCGACGGCTTCAGCCTTTCAAGCTCCTCGAGCGTCACTTTGTTGTTGCGGAAGACTCGGAGTTCTTCACCCAGCTCGCCGAGATACTGTACGAGGTTGTAGGTGAACGAGTCGTAGTTATCAATGACGACGATCATAATTCGAATCCACGCTGCGCCAGATTGATCGCCCGGATCAGCGCCCGCGACTTGTTGACTGTTTCCTGGTACTCGTTTTCCGCAACCGAATCGGCGACGAGGCCACCACCTGCCTGAATGTATCCCTTGTTTCCGCGCACAACGAGAGTGCGAATGGCGATGCACGAATCGAGATTGTTGCTGAAGTCCACGTACATGATGGCGCCGGCATAGACGCCGCGTTTCGTGGGCTCCAGCTCGTCGATGATTTCCATCGCGCGAACCTTCGGCGCCCCGGAAACCGTTCCTGCCGGAAAGCACGCCATCAGTGCGTCCCAGCGGTCCACGTCGTGGCGCAATTCGCCTTTGAGCGAAGAGACCAGGTGCATGACGTGCGAGTAGCGCTCGATGAACATCAGGTCCTCGACCCGTACGCTCCCGTACTTTGAAACACGGCCGAGGTCGTTTCGGCCCAGGTCCACGAGCATGATGTGTTCGGCGCGCTCCTTTTCGTCGGCACTGAGTTTCTCCGCATTTGCGTCGTCCTCGGCTTCATCCTTCCCCCGAGGCAGTGTTCCAGCGATCGGCCGGTATTCAAGCTCCCGATCGTGGATCTTCACCAGCATTTCCGGAGACGATCCGACGATCGACGTGTCCGGCATTTTCAGGAAGTACATGTAGGGCGAAGGATTCACGATCCGAAGCGCCCGGTAAATATCGAATGGTGATGCCGGAAGGTCCACTTCGAACCGCTGCGAAAGAACGACTTGAAAGATGTCCCCGGCCGCGATGTACTCCTTGGCCTTCGCCACAGCCTGCAGGTAATCCTTTTTATCGAAGTTCGATCGAACAAGAGCATCTTTGCCATTCCTCGTGACCGGAGGGACTTCCAGGGGCGAACGCAGTATCGATTCGATCTGACCGATCTCTTCGACGGCTTTGTTGTACTGAACTTCGATGGGTCCCTTCGTTTCGTCCACAATCACATTCGAGATAATGTGGATCTGGTGCCGCAGGTGATCGAAGGCGAGTACGGTCTTGTAGAACATCAGCACTGCGTCGTCGATGCCGAGCTCGTCCCTGCCGGTATTTGGAATTTCCTCGGTTGTTCGTACCATTTCGTAACCGAAATACCCAACTGCACCACCCGTGAACGGCGGCAGGTTCGGCAGCTTCACGGATTTGAAGCGCTCCATGGTCGCGCGCAGGTTCTGCATGAATTCGGCCGGCTGCACCCCCTGGCCATCACGGTAACGTAAGACCATGAAGGGATCGCCACCCAGGAACGAGTACCGGGCGATCGTCTCGCCGCCTTCCACGCTTTCCAGCAGGAACGCATTCGACCGATCCTTTTCGAGCTTCAGGAATGCGGAAACGGGCGTCAGGAAATCGGCGATAACCGACTTGTAGACGGGAATGACGTTACCCTGCGATTGAAGCTTTTTAACTTCTTCCAGACTCGGTTGCATAATTCATCCGACTGAGCCGCTGCGCGGCTATTTCTTGGCCGTCCTTCTTTCTTTCAGTTCACGATTGATCTCTTCCAAGGTGACGCCACGTTCGACCAACAGCACGAGCAAATGGTAAAGAAGATCTCCGGTTTCCGACACCAATCTCTTCGAGTCAGGATTCTTGGCTGCAACTATAGTTTCTGTGCATTCCTCGCCGACTTTCTTGAGAATCTTGTCGAGGCCGCTGTTGAAGAGATATGTCGTATAGCTTCCTTCGGGCCTTTTTTCCTTTCGTTCTTCGATCACGGAATAGAGATCCTTCAAAACCCGTCGGCTCAACTTCGACGAGTACGGCATCGTTGTCGCAATCAAGGCGAATGTTTACCACCTTCTGGGAATTCCCGGACGTTTCGCCTTTGTGCCACAATTTCTGCCGGCTGCGGCTCCAGAAATACGTTTCGCCTCGCTCGATCGTAAGTTCGAGGGCTTCCTTGTTCATGTAGGCGAGGGTCAGGATCTCGCGTGTGCGCGCATCCTGCACGATGGCCGGAATCAAGCCGTCGGCGTTGAACTTCGCCTCTTGAAGGACGCCGTTCATCGGACCACGACTCCGCGCTCCCGGAGATACGACTTCGCCTGGGCAACTGTCACTTCGCGAAAATGAAAGATCGAAGCGGCGAGGACCGCGCTGGCGGCGCCTTCGGTCAGTCCTTCGTAGAGATGCTCGAGGTTGCCGGCTCCACCGGAAGCGATAACCGGAATCGCCACCGCGTTGGAGATGCGTCTGGTCAGGTCAAGGTCGTAGCCGTTTTTCGTCCCGTCGGCATCCATGCTCGTCAGCAGAATCTCGCCGGCGCCGAGGCCCGCCACGGTCTCCGCCCATTCGACCGCATCACGATCAGTGCGAACGCGGCCGCCATGCGTGTAAACCCTGGCGTTCCCATTTTCGCGGCGCGCATCGATGGCGACGACGATGCATTGGCTGCCGAAACGTTCGGCCGACTTCTGCACGACGTGTGGGTCGTCAACCGCAGCGGTATTGAGCGACACTTTGTCCGCGCCGCAGCGCAGGATTTCCTGGATATCATCGACGTTCCGCAAGCCCCCTCCGACCGTGAACGGAATGTTGATGCTGTCCGCCACACGCCGCACCATGTCGGCAACAATGTTTCGCCGATCGGAAGATGCCGTGATGTCAAGAAACACCAGCTCATCGGCACCTTCGTCCGAATAGCGCAGCCCGCACTCGACAGGATCGCCGGCGTCGCGCAGGTTCACAAAATGGATACCTTTGACGACACGTCCCTCCTTAACGTCGAGACACGGAATGATGCGCTTAGCGAGCATTGCCCAACACCTTCTCGAGTCGAATGCGTCCTTCGTAGAGAGCTTTGCCGATGATCACGCCATCGAGGCGCCAGTTGTCAAGGTCGGCAAGGCGATGGACATCCTCGACTGACGAAACGCCCCCGGATGCGATAACCGCCAATTCCGTCTTGTCGAGCATCTGGCGGATTGCCTCAATGTTCGGCCCTGTAGATCACCAGACGAACTCCCAGGGCTTCCAGCTTCTGCGCCAGTTCAATCGCTCCGATATGGGAGTCCTGGGTCCAGCCGGAGACCTGAACGTTGCCGTCACGAGCATCGATGCCAATCGCGATGTTATGTGTCCGCTCGGTGATCGCCTGCTTCACGAAAGTCTGATCCCGAACAGCGGCAGTTCCCAGCACAACACGTTGAATTCCGGCGTCTAGAAGACTCTCGACGCTGAGCATGCTTCGAATGCCGCCGCCGACCTGAATCTTCGCCAGAGGTAGGGCAGCTACCATGTCGCGCAGCAGTTCGATATTTTTCGGTTTGCCTTCGAAGGCACCGTCAAGATCCACGACGTGCAGCCACTCCGCACCCTGGCTCACCCATTTGACGGCCATCTCCACCGGGTCGCCGTAAACCGTCGCGTCACTGGCGCGGCCTTGACGCAGCCGGACGGCCTTGCCCCCCAAGATGTCGATTGCCGGATAAATCTTAATAGTTTTGCAAAATTATCGAGAAGCCGCTCTCCTACATGCTGGCTTTTCTCGGGGTGAAACTGTGTT
>QHXD01000353.1:0-4196 GCA_003223895.1 Acidobacteriota bacterium | reverse complement strand
TTCGGTACCACATAGAACGAGTGCACGAAGTACACAAAGCTCGCTTCATTCACCCCATTTGTGAGGCCGTTGGCCTGCTTCGGATGCAGCTGGTTCCAGCCCATGTGCGGTACCCGCTGGTCTGCCGGAAGTTTGACCACCCGGCCCTGCAGCAGGTCCAGTCCGCGATGCAAACCAAATTCTTCGCTTTCGGTAAAGAGGAGATGCATTCCCAGGCATATCCCGAGGGTCGGCGTCCCCGCCTGCACCTTCTCCCTGAAAGGTTCGAGAATTTCGTATTTTCTCAAGTTCGCCATCGCGTCTCGAAATGCTCCAACACCCGGAAGGATGAGCTTTGTTGCCGACCGCACATCCGCAGGGTCGGAGCTCACTTTCACATCGTGACCCAATCGCCTCAACGTATTTTCGAGGCTGCGGAGGTTATTTAGTTTGTAATCAACGATGGTGATCACAAAACTCCCTTCGTCGAAGGAATCTCGGCGTGCTCCACACGCGTGGCGGTGCGGAGCGCTCGGGCTGTGGCTTTAAACACGGTTTCCGCGATGTGGTGCTGATTCCGGCCGTACCAATTTTCAATGTGGAGGTTGAATCGGCCCTCCTGCACGAACGCTTTCATAAACTCTTCGATCAGCTCGGTCTGAAGCTCTCCGATGCGCACCGCCCGAAACTCCACCTTGTATACAAGATAGGGCCGGCCGGACAGATCAATCACAACGCGGGTGAGCGCCTCATCCAAAGGCACGTAAGCATGGCCGAACCGCGTAATCCCGCGCCGGTCACCAAGTGCTTCCTGGAGCGCCTGACCGAGAACCCAACCCACATCTTCAACCGTATGGTGCCCATCGATCTCGAGATCGCCCTTTGCGTCGATCTCCATGTCGAAATGGCCATGTCGCGCCAGCTGGGCCAGCATGTGATCGAAGAACGCAATACCGGTGCTGATCCGGTACTCGCCCGTGCCGTCCAGATTGAGGCTGACACGAATGTCCGTTTCGTTGGTCTTCCTCGACTTTGTGGCGATTCGTGGGTTCATTATTTCTTCTCCAGCGCCCGATCCAGCGCCTTCAGGAATCGATCATTTTCTTCCAGCAGACCAATCGATACCCTCAAACACCGGTCCAGCAAGGGATAGGCGCTCACATCCCGAACCAGCACACCCTGTGCATAAAGCGCGTCGAACAACTCGCGCGCCGGCTTGCCGGCTTTGATCAGAACGAAGTTGGTCTTCGAAGGAAACACTTTGACGGCCGGCCTCTTCTGAAGCTCGCCCGTCACTCGATCGCGTTCTCGAATCAGGCTGGTGATCGCCTCGCTGAGCACAGCACGTCTTTCAACGACGATTTCGGCCGCGGCAAGCGTGAAGATATTCACGTTGTATGGCAACTTCGCTTTGTAAACTTCGCGCGCGATGTCCGGGTCCGCCATCATGTAACCAAAGCGCAGACCGGCCATTGCCATTGCCTTCGAAAACGTGCGCAGAACCACGAGATTGCGATGCTTTTCGAGAAGGGGCCGTGCCGACTGCTCACTGAATTCGTGATACGCCTCATCAAGAAGCACCAGGCCCCGGGCGTTCTTCAGCAGGGTTACAACCGCATCCGTCTGCATGAGAGTTCCCGTCGGATTATTCGGATTGCAGATCACGAGCACATCCGAAGTGCGCGCAGCCTGGATGAGGCCGTCCAGATCGAACGTCATGTTTTCAGGGTTCAGGAAAACTTCGACGACTTCCGATTGAAGTGTGGTCGCCATCAACTTGTAAAGCGTGAAGGTCGGCTGCGGAACGGCTATTCTCCGGCCCGGACCCAGAGTCACGCTCAGTACGGCCTGAATCAACTCGTTCGATCCATTTCCAACCAGGATGCCTTCTTCCTTCCATCCGGTAAATTTCGCGAGCGTCTTGATAACCGCCGTGGGTACAAATTCCGGATATCGTCCCCAGGGCCTGCTGAGCACGCGCTCCACGACGGCCCGCTTGAGATCCGCTGGAAGCTCGTGCGGATTCTCATTCTGGTCGAGTTTGACGTCGGCTTCAAAGTGCTTGAGTGTGTAAGCGGTAAGGCCGCGAACCTCAGGCTTGACGACGCCGGATGGTGATAGATCTTGCATGTCCAGTCAGTCCTTCAGCGATTGCGAACTTTTCAATCATTCCTCCGAACCGCTCCAGTGCGCGGCCGGAATATCGGATGACGCTCGTGCGTTTCAAGAAATCGGGTACTCCCAGGGGCGAAAAGAATCGGGCTGTCCGGTTCGTCGGCAACACATGACTTGGGCCCGCGAAGTAATCGCCCACCACCGTCGGCGCGTATCGGCCGATGAAAACGGCTCCGGCGTTCCTGATGTTGTCTGTGACGTGCTCGGGCTCAGCCATCAGCACCTCGACGTGTTCGGGCGCAATGTGATTTACGAGCTCGATGGCGTCTTCCTCGTCTCTGACTATGAACGTGATGCCCCTGTTGACCACAGCCAGTCGAGCGATTGCTTTACGGTCCAGCAATTCCAACTGCGTCTCGACCTCATCGAAAACCGCCGCGGCAACACCCTTCGACCAGCAGATCAACCAGACACCCGCCATCTCGTCATGCTCGGCCTGTGCGAGCAGGTCTGCGGCGATCCATGAAGGATCGCAGGTTTCGTCAGCGACGATCGCCACCTCGCTTGGCCCGGCGATCATGTCGATGTCCACCGTGCCATAGACCTGCCGCTTTGCCGACTGCACGTATTGATTCCCCGGTCCGACGATCTTCTGCACCCTCGGAACCGTTTCCGTGCCGTACGCAAGAGCGCCGACGGCATGGGCGCCGCCGATGCGATACACCTCTTGGACATTCAGCAGCGTCAGCGCCGCGGCAACGAGCGGATTCTCTTCCAGCGACCGCGGCGGCGTTACGACGACGATTCGCTCCACACCCGCGACCTGCGCCGGGACGACATTCAGGGAATATAAACTCCGGCGCTTGCAATCGGAGTGCGGCGAAGGCCCAGCCGCACACCGTCGCCTGCGTAGTATTCCCACGACTCTTCAACCTGCTGCTCGTGAAAGTCGCGAATGTTGTGAATGGCCTTGCGCAGAATTTCAACAAGTTCGTCGTCCGCGCCCGTGGCATATTCGCGAATGTGCTCAGGGGGAACGCGCATGAGGTCCGGCGTCAAGTCGAACTCGTCAAACCGTCTGGTATATTCGCAGACTGCCTGGTCTTTTCGCTTTCTTACATCGTTGAGAATGTCCTGAACGACTTTATTGACACTCTGCTCCTCATCGTCTGTGGCGAGCAGCGAGTCCACTTCTCGTAAATCGAGAGTCGCACTTAGGTCGACGATTCGCATTGAACGACTTTCTCCAAAGCGTGCGCCAGGCCCAAAACGTCCTGCCGCTTCGTCTGGTAACTGGCACGGTTAACCAACAGACGAGCGGAGATCTGCGCGATGACGGCTACCACGTCAAGACCGTTTTCCTTCAACGTCCGCCCTGTTTCCACCACGTCCACGATTCTGTCAGCCAGACCCATCAGAGGCGCCAGCTCGATCGACCCGGATAGCGGGATAATCTCTACGGGAATACCGTGAGCGTTGTAGTAATCCAGCGTGATGCGCGGATATTTGGTCGCGACGCGAACGGTGGGATGATCCGTCCCATCGATCGAACGCGCGCCTTTTGGGCCCGCGACCGCGATCTTGCAATGGCCGAAGTTCAAATCCAGGGGCTGCAAAATATCTGCGCCCGACTCCATGACGACGTCGCGGCCTGCGATACCAACGTCCGCGGCGCCGTATTCGACATACGTCGGCACATCGGCGGGCTTCACGAGCACTGCCCGGAAACGGCCGTCTTCGGAATCGAAGATCAGTTTTCTCGAATTGGCAACGTCTTCTTTGAACCGAATACCGGCTTGAGCCAGGGTGGCGAGCGAGGGCTCCAGAGATCGTCCTTTACAGAGTGCGATCACAAGCACAACTTCACCGCCTTGCCCGAGCGTCGCAGTTGCAGGGCCTGATCGAAACCCTGTTCCGCATGGATGGCCACCGATTCCGTGTCGGGCACGTTCAGCGTCGGCGTAACGATCTGCTCGAGGCGATCCAGGCTGAAGGAGAAGCCCACGGCCGGAAGATCTTCACCAAACGCCCCCGGTAGCCCGTCATAACGGCCGCCCGCTGCGACTTCGAATCCGAGATCACGGACGTATGCCCGGAACAGA
>QHXD01000913.1:2522-3005 GCA_003223895.1 Acidobacteriota bacterium | reverse complement strand
CACCCCGGCCGTGCCATATCGGAACGGATTCTTTTTTCTTGATGGCACGGCCACCCCTCCCTCATAAGGAGGGGAATGCGCACAATTGGAGATACACGTGCGGTTCTTGATTGCAGGAGCAGGAGCGATAGGCGCTTACATCGGCGCGTGCATGGCGCGCCGCGGTCAGGATGTTGTGTTGTTCGCGCGTGGGCCTCATTTCCGCGCGATGAAGGAGCAGGGCGTACGAGTCATCGGCGCCGAAGAAGAGTTCGCCGTTCGGCCCGAGGTGGTGGACGATCTCGAGAAAGCCGGGCCGGCGGATGTTGTGTTCCTCGGCATCAAAGCACACAGCCTGACAGAACTGGCGCCGCGGCTGCGGCCGGTGATGAAGCCGGAGACGGTTGTGGTGAGCACGCAGAACGGCATACCGTGGTGGTACTTCCAGAACACGGGCGATCAGTTCGAAGGGTTCCAGTTGGGACGAGTCGATCCCGGAGGCGT
>QHXD01000913.1:711-2503 GCA_003223895.1 Acidobacteriota bacterium | reverse complement strand
TCGATCGTTTACTTTTCGACCGAGATCAGCGAACCCGGCGTCATCAGGCACATCGAAGGAAATCGCATTTCCCTCGGCGAGCCGGATGGTTCTCGTTCCGAGCGCTCTCGCCAGATCGCACAGGCTTTGATTGCTGCCGGTCTCCGCGCGCCGATTACCACCCGCATCCGCCCCGAAATCTGGGTCAAGATCCTGGGCAACGTGGCCTTCAATCCTATCAGTGCGCTGACCCGGGCAACGCTGGTGCAGATGGTTCGCGATCCGGATGTTTCGAAGCTGGTGCGAAACATAATGCTCGAAGTTGAAGCCGTCGCGAGAAAAATCGGAGTCGAGCTGCCTGTGTCGATCGAACAAAGGATTGCGGGAGCGGAGAAAATCGGCGAACACAAGACTTCGATGCTGCAGGACCTGGAAGCGGGACGCCCGATGGAGCTGGAAAGTATTGTCGGGGCCGTCGTCGAACTGGGCGAGCGTCTCGCCAGAGCTCACGCGGTGGATAGGGCAACATGTGGACCTCAGACTACCTCCTAATTCAGGAAGGCGTGGACATGCAACCCGATAATGTAGTCGCGGGCTTTAGCCCGCGTTCGCGCTGCCTCGACGGAACGCGGGCTGAAGCCCGCGACTACATTATCGGGTTGCATGTCCACGCCTTCCTGAATTAGGAGGTAGTCTGAGGTCCACATGTTGCCCTATCCACCGCGTGAGCTCTGGCCGAAGAAGACTTACTCACTGCCGGAACTTTCCTATCCGGGTACGCTGAACGCCTGTCACGAGCTGCTCGATCGAAACCTCGAAAGGGGGCGTGGTTCGTTTCCCGCCATTCATTTCGGCAAATCCGTCATTACCTATGCGGAGCTGCACGAACAGGTGATGCAGTTTGCGGGAGCTTTCCGCGGGCAGGGAATCGGGCCTGGCGATCGCGTGATCCTTCGGCTGCTGAATCGCCCCCACTTCATTTCCGCATTCCTTGCCCTGTTGCGCATCGGGGCTGTTGCTGTGCCGACGCCGCCGCTGATCCGGGCGCGGGAGATCAGCGCCATCATCGAGAGCTCGGAACCCGGTCTGCTCGTGTCCGAAACCGACCTCTGGGGCGAATTGACGAAACTCCGCCAGAGCAGCGTGCGGTGTGTCGACGTCGAATCCCTTCGGGGAAGCGTGCTGCAGCGCGACTGTGCTCCTGCTTTGAAGGATGATCTTGCAGTTCTCCTTTACACGTCGGGGAGTACAGGCCTGCCCAAGGGTTGCATGTATGTCCTCGAGCCTGCGCCGGACGATCGGTTCGGCGGACATCCCACCATGGCATTTGCATACGGGCTCGGCGGCCTGCTTCTGTTCCCGCTCCGGTTCGGCGCATCGACCGTTCTTCTGGACAGGTTCACTCCCGAATCTATGATCCAATCGATACGCGACTACAAAGTGACGCTGGCGTTCTGCGCGCCTCTCAGTTTGCGAATGATGATGAAGGAAGGATCGGATTTGAAGAATGCCGTCTCGTCATTGCGATTCGTGATCAGCGCCGGAGAAACGCTGCCGGCGTCCGTCTATCGTGCCTGGCAGGAGCAAACCGGCATCGAGATCCTGGATGGCCTCGGATCCACCGAAATGCTGCACATCTTCATTTCGGCGCGTCCGGGTCGATCGCGGCCCGGAGTGACGGGTGAGGTTGTACCGGGCTATGAAGCAATGGTGATCGATGAGGCCAGGATCGCTCCGGTGCCTGACGGCACACCGGGCTTGCTCGCCGTGAGAGGTCCCACCGGCTGCAGATATCTCGCGTCCGTATATCGCC
>QHXD01000913.1:0-687 GCA_003223895.1 Acidobacteriota bacterium | reverse complement strand
CAGGTGACGTTTACATCCGCGATTCCGAGGGGTTCTATCATTACCAGTGCCGAAACGACGACATGATCATCTGCGGCGGAATCAACATCGCCGGTCCCGAAATTGAAGGCGTGCTGGCCGAGCACCGCGCTGTGGCTGAAGTCGCGGTCGTCGCTTCGCCCGACGAGTTGCGTGGAATGGTTCCAAAGGCCTTCGTCGTGGTTCATCCCTCGTACGCCGGTTCTGAAGAATTGAAAAAGGCACTGCAGGAGTTTGTGCAGGATCAACTGGCCCCATACAAATACCCGCGCAAGCTGGAATTCATGCGGAAAATGCCCAAGACCAGTAACGATAAAATTCGGAGGACGGAACTGCGGAAGGCTGACTTTCAGATATGATGGTTCTCAGTGGCTGAGATTGAACAAAAGGTTCTGGATGCGATGGGGCGTGCCATGGGCCGCTTCTCGATGCTTCGCCGGGGTGACAAGATCGCGGTCGCAGTCTCGGGCGGCAAGGACAGTCTCTCGCTGCTTCACGGCCTTGTCGCGTACAGGAAGCGTGCTCCGTTCCCATACGATCTCGTCGCCGTCACCCTAGAGCAGGGAAAATTCAAACTACCCATCCGCGCTCTTGAAGACAAGATCCGCAGCCTGGGTGTGGAGTGGATCCTGCGCGAAGACACGGCGACGTTACGTTTGATCGCGGAGA
>QHXD01000352.1 GCA_003223895.1 Acidobacteriota bacterium | reverse complement strand
GCGCTCCGAAAAGCGCCGTCTCAACTCCGAGATCGACCGGCTGGAAGGCGCTCTGACCGAAGCCAAAAACAGCAAGCCGAAACACGCCGCCGACTCCAAGTCAGCAGGATTGGATCCCGCCGGGATCGCAAAATTGCAGGAAGCGGCAGACGAAAAGCTTAAGAAGGCCTCTCAGGAGTGGGACGCCGAGCGCGCACGGTTGCAGTCGCAGGTCAATCGGCTCGAAGGCGCGGTGGCGGAAGCGATCGAACGTTCCAACAACCCGATGCGCGCGACGCAGTCGGTGAAAGAGCAGTTCGAGGTGGAACTCAATCGGGTCACGAAAGAAAGGACCGAACTTGAACAGGCATTCCTGAGAGCCAGAACTGAGTGGGAACAGGAAAAGCTCAAGATGACCGGTGAAATGGTCAAGCTGCGAAGGGCGGCGCAGATCATGGGCAAACCGGTGCCAAAAGAGGACGCACCGGAAATCAATCCGAAGGTCAGAGATCTCGAGAAGCAATTGAAGGAATCCCTTGCCGAATGGAACGGCGAACGAGAGAGACTCGTGCAACAGATCCAGAAGCTGGAGGAATCGTCCAGGCAATGGGATGCGGAACGACGGCAGTTAAACGATCACGCCGCGCAACTCCAGCAGGCCTTCGTGCAGGCTCAGGCGAAAGTCCAGGGATACGAAGTCGCGGCTCGCTCCGGGACGGAGTCCAGCGCCAAAACGGAAGACATCCGAAAACAGGCGGAAGAAGTCCGAAAACAGAAAGACAATCTCGAACACGTGTTTCAGGCTGCTCGGAATGACTGGGACGCCGAGCGGCGCCGCTTTCAATCTGAGATAGAAAGAGTGGGCCAGCAGTTGCAAAGAATGTCCCAGAAGAGCGAAGGCGTGAGCACTGAAGTTGTCGATCAACTCCGGAAGCAGTACGACCAGAAACTTCAGGAGGCGATTGAACAGAAAACGCAACTCGCACAGGAACTGCAGAGCGCCAGCTCACTGCTCGAAGCGGAGCGTGCTCGACTTAGCCAGCAAATCAAGGGCCAAAAAGCAGAAGACGAGGGCGGCGTGGACAAGGCTGCCATCGACGCCGAAGTGGCACGCATTGAAGACATGATTCGGCAGATCGTCGCCCTGATCGACGACTCGGCTACGGATTTGTCTACGGTTATTCGCAAGAACGTCGAGAAGGCCGAACTGGATGCCTACCTGAAAGGAATCCTCTTTGCACTCGGCCGCGGCAGCGGATTGTAGCGGCAGTCTATGACCGCCGGATCGTCGGCGCTCATAGAGCGCTACAGTCACTACTCCAAACCCGCCAGCGTCGCGATCAGGGTCAACAACCGGTGCAATCCGAGATCGCGATGCGAAGGATCGAACCATTCTTCGCGCGTGTGAACATTTCCGGAACTTCCGCCGGCGCCGATAGCAACTGCAGGAATCCCCAAAGACATCGGTATGTTCGCGTCGGTTGAACCGACATCGAGTTGCGGCTCGATTCCAAACCGCCGGGTCGCCTCGAGTGCCGCCCGCACCAGCCGTGAGGCGGGAGGAGTCACTCCTGACGGGCGCTCGCCCATCACCTCGACTTTGCACTCGACGCCGGAAGCAGTCATCGCCTCGTTCAATGCGCGCCGGAGCTGAGTGTCCAGGTCGTCGAGATTTGCGAGGGTAGTGGAGCGGAGGTCCACTTCCATCAGCGCCTCGGCTGGAATCGCATTGACGGAAATCCCTCCTCGAATCACTCCCACATTGAACGACGTGCCGGGGCGCCGGACCGCTCCGCTGGCTGTAAAGAAGTGGATCGCCGTCGCCATCGTGTGCACGGGGTTGGCGCGTCCGAAGTCGGCCCAACTGTGGCCACCTGGCCCAGTCATGCGGATCCGAAACCGCCGGCTGCCCAGCCCCTGATGCGTAATGCGCTGAAGCCCCCCGCCGTCAATCGCAATGAATTCGCATTCACGGCCTTCCCATGGAGGCGCGTTAAAAAGGTGACGTATTCCTCTAAGGTTCCCTTCCCCTTCCTCTCCGACATTTGCAACCGCGATCACGGGACGCCGAAATCGCAACCCCGCACGCTTCGCCGCGCGCAGCGACCATAACAACGCCACAAGACCTGAACCATTGTCCGAGATTCCCGGAAGAAAGAGGATTCGGCCTTTTCGGCGAAGCTCGAGAGCACTTGACCGTGGGAATACGGTATCGAGGTGCGCTCCGACCACCACCGGATTTGGACCAAAGCTCTCATAGGAAGCGATCACGTTGCCGATCGCGTCGGTGACAGGGTTCAGCTCGATTTTGCGTAACTCTTCTGAAAAGACTCCGGCGCGCTCAGTTTCACCAAAAGGCGGCGCTGGTATGGAAGTCAGCCGGATCTGGTCGGCCTCGATCTGGGGTTCACTTTCAGAAATGAAGCGAAATGCCTGCTGCATGCGGGCATCCGTGGTGACGGGTTCGACGAGATCGCGCACTATTGGATTTCGAAACCTGCCGGCTCGGACTCGATCGGCGGATTGGTCGCGACAATACCAAGGACCTTGTATTTACCCGGCATTACCATGTTGAGGTCGTTGTCGCGGTGGTTCCACGTCACCTCGAACGTCCAGTTCCTGTTGGGACGGATCGCTTCCTGCCGGATCACTTCGGTAAAGAACATTCTCTGCGACCACCGCCAAATCTCCTGGCCCGTCAGTTCGTCGATGACCGCGAAGTCGTAGCTCTTACTCGAGGTAAATTTGAAAGGCAGCAACTTGTCCGAGGTGTTGATCACCGTCAGAACGAACTTGTGTCCACCCGGCACCGGATCTGCCCGGACGTCGAGTACCGGATTCTCCTCGGAAATCTTTGCAACGTTCTGCGTGAGGTCTTTTGCTTTCTGCTCGGGTGTTTTGGGCTGTGGGAGAACCGGCGCGCCCTGTGCCGCGGCTTCAGCCGCTCTTCGGTCGCCGGTCTTCAGGCTGGTGAGTTTCGCGATTTGAAGTCCGTTGCTGCCGTGTATGCGAGCTTCGATGATGCCTACAGCGCGCTGAAACGTCAGATCCATGAGATCGAGGTGGAGGACGAACTTCAACGGCAGACCGGATTCGTCCGCCTGAAGGACCTCGGCCCTGGCGCCGTCCGCGAGAAACAGCGGCCCTTCTTCATTCTCAACCATTTTGAGGTACTGGCGTTCCTGCCGATCGTACCGGATCAGCTTCGTCAATCCGCTACCCTCGGCCACGAACGGAAATCGCGTCAGCACGTAGAAGCTGCGCCCGCCGATGATCGTGTACTCCTGGACGGAAAAATCGAGGTCACCGATCTTCTTGCCGTCTTCGTTTGCGATTTCGTACACCCAGCGATTACCGACCTCCAGTGGAAGAAAGTCGGCGGACATTTTCACGCCTTGAGCGAGAAGTGTTCCGGGTGCCAGAAAGACCAGCAGCAGGATGGACCGAAAGAATTTCATCGAGAATAAGTGTAGCATGGGCGTCATGGATGGAGATTTGGACGAGAGCTACATGGCTTTGGCTCTTGGGGAGGCGAAGAAAGCCGACGCTGCCGGCGAAGTGCCTGTTGGCGCGGTCATCGTGGCGGATGGCAGCGTGATCGGGCGTGGTTACAACCAGCCGATTTCAGCAAGCGATCCGACGGCGCACGCGGAAATCATTGCGTTACGCGAAGCCGCGCGCCATCTCGGCAATTACAGGCTCTCCAAAGTCACGATGTATTGCACGGTCGAACCCTGCGTCATGTGCGCGGGCGCGATGGTCCACGCTCGAATTGCACGCCTCGTGTTCGGAGCGCCCGATCCGAAGGCCGGCTCGGCCGGATCCATCTACAACGTTCTGACAGACCCGCGGCTGAACCATCGTGTCGATGTATTTTCCGGTGTACGCGAGGCCGAATGTTCGGCTCTGCTCCGCGAATTCTTCCTGGGTCGGCGAGGCTAGCCGATGGAACGAATCGCCTATGGATCGGACCCGTTGCAGTTTGGGGATCTTCGTGTTCCTCAGGACGAAGGGCTGCATCCTGTCGTGATCGTGATCCACGGCGGATTCTGGCGGGCGAAATACGACCTGGAATATATCAGTCATCTCTGCGCGGCACTCACAGACGCTGGACTGGCCACGTGGAGTCTCGAATACCGGCGGATTGGAAACCCGGGCGGCGGCTGGCCCGGAACTTTGCAGGACGTCGCGCGGGGCGCCGATCATCTTCGCCTGATTGCCGTGAGCCGGCAACTCGATCTCGGTCGCGTCCTTACGCTGGGGCATTCCGCTGGCGGACATCTCGCATTGTGGCTCGGCTCACGAAGAAAGATACCTCGGGACAATCCGCTCCACACGCATGATCCAGCAAATCTGGCGGGAATCGTCTCACTGGCTGGAGTATCGGATTTGAAACGCGCCTGGGCGCTGCGCCTGAGCGACACCGTTGTCGCGAATTTTCTTGGCGGAAGTCCGGATGAAGTTCCAGACCGCTATCGTGTCGCGTCCCCAATCGAGCAACTTCCGCTCGGCATTCCACAAAAACTACTGCATGGCACTGCCGATATAAACGTGCCGTTTGAGGTCAGCGAGGGCTACGTGTCCGCTGCGACAGCACGAGGAGATGCAGCGGACCTGATCACACTCCAGGGCGCCGGCCATTTCGAGCTGGTCGATCCCCGCACTAAGGAATTCGGGCGCGTCCGCGAAGCTGTCATGTCATTACTTGACTGGTGAGCGAATTCAGGCTGACGGAGATGCAAATTAACGTTCAGTTGGCGATGCCTACCGGTCGAGAGGACGTCGCTCGCGATTTCTACGGACGGCTGCTTGGTATCCCGGAGGTTCCGAAGCCTCCAGAGATGCAAAGGCGCGGAGGCGTATGGTTCGAAAACGGTGACCTGAAAATTCACCTTGGCGTCGACCCAGACTTTAAACCTGCGCGTAAGGCTCATCCGGGTTTGCTGGTCCAGGATCTGCGAGCACTCGTGGGGATCCTGCGCCAGGAGGGTTTCGAAGTGTTGGAAGACGCGCAGGCGAATGATTGCTATCGCGTCTATGTCGCCGACCCCTTCGGCAATCGTCTCGAGTTGATAGAGCCTGAAAGATAAGGCGAGCGTATTCCCCTCCTGGGACAGGAGGGGAATACCCTGTCCCCGAACGGAGGTCCAGTGATCGAAATCCGCAAAGAAACACCAGACGATTTTCCTGCGGTCCGGTACGTAAACGAACAGGCGTTTGGCGGCAGCGTCGAAGCCGATCTCGTTGAGATGCTTCGCGCGGCAAACAAGGCTGTTGTTTCGCTGGTGGCCGTGGAACAGGGTCGTGTCGTCGGACACATTCTGTTCTCGCCCATCACCGTAGCGGAAGCCCCTCAGAACTTCCGCGGCGTCGGGTTGGCTCCGATGAGTGTTTTGCCGGGATTTCAAAACAAAGGAATCGGTTCAAGACTCGTTCGTGAGGGTCTGGAAGCATGCAAACGATTGAGGTACGACGCTGTCGTTGTATTGGGGCACATCGAGTACTATCCGCGTTTCGGATTTTCGAGGGCAAAGGATTATCGTCTGGACAATGAATACGAGGCTCTGGACGCGTTTATGGTCATGGAACTCAAAGAGGGTGTCCTGCAGACGATCAGGGGCCTGGTAAGGTACGCGCCTGAATTTAACGAGGTCGGCCAAGAATGACAACGAGCATGGACTGGTGGACGCAGACCAAAGACGACCTCGATAGACCCTCGGACATTGGCTGTCCGTTGAAGAACTTCTGATACCACTCAACCGCCTTGCACGCATCCGGGCCTCCTGCCGCCGGATGTCCGCGGCCACCTCAGAACGAATACTTCAATGCCAGCTGAAGCTGGCGCATAGGGATGGCCGTGGTGCTGATCACCCCGAAGCCCTGACGCGCGGCATTGGGCGGCGCTCCCGGAAATACCGCACCGGCGAGAATGTTCCCATTGGGCGCACCCCAAGAAGGGTGGTTCAGCGCGTTGAACGCTTCCACCCGGAACTGTACGACGTGGTGTTCGTTATAAGGCATCTGGAATTGCTTATGCACCGCGAAATCGATCGACTGGAAGTGCGGTGTGGTCAGTGTGTTCCGCCCGACATTGCCGAAGGTTCCAGCCGGGGCTACTACGAACGCGGAAGGGTCGTACCATCGGGAAGGAGTGGGGTTCGCAGCGTATCCGCGGCTTGCCAGCGTGCCCGTACTGGCGTTGTCGACGCCGATGATGATGTTCTGCGGAACGCCGCTCTGGATTGTCACACTTGCGCTCGTCTGCCAGCCGCCGACGAGCGCATTGGCGACCGAACTGTTGATGTTCAAGGGCCTGCCTTTGCCTACCGGAAGGTCGTAGGTGCCGCCGAGCACGAACCGATGGCGTGTGTCGAACGCCGATAGCGCTCGCTCACACCGCAAGCACCTGCTGTCTTGCGGAAACAGCGTGTCATAGCCCTGCACCCGGATGCCGCTGCTGTTGTCGATGGACTTGGAGAACGTGTAGGAGCTTGTGAAGCTCAGGCCCTGGCTGAAGCGCCGCGTGACCTTCAAGCTGCCGGAGTTGTAGGCGGCGTTGAAGCCATCGGCGACCAGCTGGATCACGCCGAAGGTGGGATACGGCAGACGCGAACTCACATTGCCAGTCGTGCCGGGGACGGCCTGGTTGGCGTTCTGAAAACCGTAAAGGTGATGGCTCTCCGACCCGAGGTAGCCGGTCTCAATTAGCCAGTTAGACCCGAACTGCCTTTGAATGTTGAGCAAGTACTGCATGGTGTACGCGGTGGCGTGGTCGTAAGCGGCAACGTAGGCGTATGGCGGTGGTACCTGGGCAAGGGCTCCATTTCCACCGGGGATGGCATTGTTCCAGCGCAGGTTCGGATTTCCGATGTCCGATGTGAGCGTTATTCGAGCCGCGATATTGCGTGTCAGGTCGAAGTACATGGCGTTGCCGATGTCCTGGTTGTAGAAAACGCCCCAGCCGGTACGGATCACGGTCTTGTCACCGAGGGCGTAGGAAATGCCGATGCGCGGAGCGAAGTTCTTGTACTTCGTTTCCATCAGGTTGTAATTCAGACCGCCGCCGCAGACCGCTTTACTGTCGGTCCAATGGATGTTGAGGCCGGCATACGGGTCCGTGCAGTTGCCCTGCCTGACGAAGTAGGGCCAATCGGACTGCGGAGCGTTTGCCGTAAACCCGATCTTCGGCACGGCCACCGTAAAATAGTCGCCCAGCGTATCGGTGAAAGGCGGCGTCAGTTCATACCGCAGACCCAGCGACAAGGTCAGTTTGGAAGTCAGCTTCCATGTGTCGTCCACGAACGCATGCTCGACATTGCGCTGGAACCTCCCATTCGCGATGGCGACCGCGATGGTGGATTGGTAAATATTCCCCAGCAGGAATTCGGCGAAGGCGTAGCCGCCGGTTCGCAAGGCGCTCTGCGTCGTGTTAGGCTGGAATGCAAACTGCCCCCTCGAGAATTGGTTGCCCACCTGGTTGTAATGTTCCCGGTTGTACTCGAACCCGAACCGGAACGCGTGCTTGCCGCGGATCCAGGACAACTTGTCGACCAGTTGCAGCGTGTTATTGTCGTTGGCGAACGGACCCTCGGTGCTATCGCCCAGTCCGAAGAATCCGGTTCCGCTAAACGTTACACTCGGAATTCCCCAGGTGACCGGAGCACCGCTCTTCTGATTCGGTATGCCCAGGGCGGAAACGACATCGGTGTCAAAAGCCAGAAGGGTGCCGATAGAGTTATAGAACCGGGAATAGCCAAAACGGGCTTCGTTCACGAGGTGGGGTGTGATAGTCCGAGTGTTAGACGCAGCGTACTGTTCGTAGTTGGTGAGGACCTTCGTCCCGGCGAGGTTCAGCGTTTGCGTGGTCTGGTTTTCGTCGCCCCAACTATAGCGGCCCATCCACTGCGACTTGGGCGACTCGTTGTAATCCAACCTCAGAACAAACCCGTCCCGGTTGAGCGGAGAGGAGTTGAACTGCACGTAATTGTTCGTGAGAGGGTTCGTGAGTCCGGGCAGAGTGGCGGAATTGTAGTATTTCAAAATCCGCAACGATGTCGGGTCCAGACGGTCATTGGGAATCCTGTTACCCGGAAAGGGCTGCTTCGTGAGCGGATCGTATATGGTCGTGCCCAGCTCGCTGAAGTCTCCATTGAACATGGCAGGAGTCGGCACGGAGTAGGTGTTCAAAAAGTTCTGCCGGCGCCGGAGCGCCTCGTAGTTGGCCATGAAGAATAGTTTATCGGTCCCGTTGTAGAGCCCGGGCAAGCGCACCGGCCCATCCAGCTCGAAGCCGTAGTCATTCCACTTGAAGGGTGACTTC
>QHXD01000371.1 GCA_003223895.1 Acidobacteriota bacterium | reverse complement strand
TTGGCCGGGTTTGACATTGCGAGCAACTTCAAAGGCAACGTCACATACCATATCCCGGCTTTCAACAATCCTCAGGGCCTGATTGCGAAGGCCCTGAATGGGTGGTGGATCGCCAGCATCGTTTCGATGCAGAGCGGTCTTCCGATCAACCCGCTCATCGGTAATCGCTCCCTTTCGAACAATCCAGGGGCCGCCGGTTCCGCAACCGATCGGCCGGATCTGGACCCTTCATTCGACCGCCACAAAGTGATTACGCACAATCCAGCCAGATGGTTCGACCCAACGATGTTTGCCCTGCCCTTGGCGGGAACCCTGGGGAACGTGCCGCGAAACTATCTGCGCGGCCCCGATCTGAAGAACGTGGATTTCGCGATCAATAAAGACACCAGGCTTCGCGAGCAAGCAATCGTGCAATTTCGGGCGGAAGTCTTCAATATTCTGAACCGGCCCAATTTCGCCAACACGGGTACCGGCCAAGGTGTCGGCGCAGCAAATAACACTAACATCATCGCCTCATTGAGCTCGCCTGCGGCGATTCAGTGCGGTCCCAATTATGCCGTGAACAGCTGTCAGTTCGGATCGTCGCCGGCCCTCGCCCCTAATGCAACCGCAGGGATAATCGTTGCCACCGCGACGACATCCAGGCAAATCCAACTGTCGCTGAAACTCATCTTCTAGAGGCGCGCACCTGAATTCGCGTTATGGGTTCGGGAGTTCAGGTGTGCGCGCTTAGGCCGCTCCGATTGCACCTATTTACGCTTTGAGGCTAGGCGGACTACCGCTATCATGGCCAGCAGACACCGTTAGGATGCGGTGGCTTACAAACCAGGATTCTAAAGAGCGAAGCCGCCCCTTTCGAAAGGGAAATGAGCAGTGCTGCTCAAGTTGTTTCTGTTTCCATCCTCCAGATACCTGCAGGACAAGTGGTGGCACCGACTCGCGAAAGTGGTGTGGTGGGCGTGGTCGATATTGTTGGTGTATACGTGGATCGACCTTTTCGTAAATGATGCAGGCTCCCCCTGGCGCAAAGTCGCGTCAGGTGTTCCCCTCGGGGGGGATATAAGCAGCGAGGTTATGGCCATTACAATTTTGGCCTTGATGACCATCCTTGTTCCCTATTTCACTTTGCTTATTCCGGGCCTTATCTATCGGATTGTCCTGTTCGTAGCCACAGGTGAGACGTGGAAGGATCAGAAAGCAGTTTAACGCTTGCCCCAGTGAATGGGGTATCGGTAATGAGTAGTCGGCAAACCGGACTCGTGAACTTCGATCTGCTCGAAGCCAATCTGTGGTCAGGTGGTTACCCGTCCACTAATGAAACTTATGGTGAGTCAAACGACATCGATACGGTTGATGCTTTATCCTTCAATCCGCCACAGTGCCGAGATCGCTTTCGAGCACTCCTCTAAAATGCGTTGGGTCTCCGCATCGAAAGCGTTCCGATGCTCGCTTTCGATGTCGATTGTGCCAACGACGCGTTCCTCTCTGACATCGAAGATTGGAACAATTACCTCGGATTGCGTGCTGCCGAACGCCGTTAGATAACGTGAATCACTGGCAACGTCGCCGACGTTTACTGTTCTCTGGGTCCTAATTGCTTCTCCAGTTAACCCTTTCGTGATCGGAAATGTCGGATACTTTGGTGCACCCGGGCCACTGTACACAATATTGCATACAGTTTTCGCTTCATGGGCCACATCATAGAGGCCAACCCACCGGTAATTCCCACTGCTCCGGATCAAGTTCGCGATCTTCCGGAGAGAATCTATCCGGTCGGCAGTCTGTGTTGCGATAGCGCTGAGGTGAGACAAGAGTGCCTTGGAAATCATCGAGTGCATATTAGGCCGTTCGAATCGCGATCTTCAAGAGCGACCGCGGTAGCGACAACCCGGCGGCGGATAGTCGGAATAAGCGGCCCTGTTCCGAATTGAAGGTGCCGCTGGAGCGCGTTAAAGTCTCATAACTGTGGGTTATGTTAAATGGGCGGTCGGACGCGGCGACGAATTATGCCGGCAGGCGGCGGAAATAAGCCGGTCACGCGGAGAAAATAAACACACGAATCCGCGCAGAGCGGTTTTTCGAAGTGCTCCAATCAATAAAGTTCGAGTGTGATGTCGGAGAAAGCCGGAGCCAGGGGTGGGGCTCGATTGGGAAGTCCGAGGCAGTCCAGGATTTTTCGAGTGGTCTCGGGTGGATGAATCGCAGCCAGGATGCGCATGGCGCCCCCGCATCGGTCGCATTGCAGAACATCAATAGCAAAGACCCGCCTCATGAGCTGAGCCCAAGAATAGTTGGGTCGTCGCGGCGATTCTGATTCCGGCGCAGATTCCTCAACAATGCAGGAGGCCGTTGGCTCCTGTAGCGGAACCTGATCAGAAGGGCACGGTAGGGAATCCGGACTCGCCGACGGCACAATCAGCCGGCGCCAAGGTGCCGCAGGAGCAAGCACGCCGTGGAATCTAACGAGGTGTACGCGTGGGGCAGGCACGAGCGCGGCAAGCTTAGCAATCAGATCTTGAGGTTCGAAAATCATTGCGCAGGTTCCATCTCGCCACGGACGTTTTAAACGATACAGTAGCCGTCCATCGGGCAATGCCGACAGACGCTCGGTTGCGACTGCTGGGCGAGCGGCGTATCTACAAAGTCTTTCGAGTCGCGTCCGGTCGCGTGCCTCAATGCTGACGTTCGCATGCACACTGAAGCCGTCAATGTGACTTAAACCATAAAATTGCCGTTCGGCAACTTTATGGTTTATTGTCTGCTACTACTGATGATTGAAGGGCGAAAGCCAGCGCCCAGGTGCCCGATCAGCGAAATCCTCCGTTGTTCGCGCGTGATGTGGCATCGGCTGGGAGAAGCGGAATGCTGATCGAATTCCTTGAAAAGGCCGTGGCGACGGGCTGCGACTCGATCGAAATCGAGTACAAGGATGGCAAGGAGTGGGTCACGGCGTTCTGGGACCGCGTAGGTTATGGCATCGGGCATCTCGATCCTGACGAAGCGAAACCCATGTTCAAAGAGATGGATGACCTGAACAGAGAGAAAGAAGTGACTATTGGCGGCGTCAGGTACCGGTTGGCATTCTCACGGTACGAGAGCTTTGGGGAATGGGTCTATCGCATCCAGATAAAACGGACGAACCGAGCTGTTGCAGCCAGTCAACGTCGACGCCCGAGGCGCAGCTGATAGCGGCCCCCGAGCGCGGTCCGCCCACCGACAACCTCTATAGCGAGCCAGTAGGTCTGGTCCAGCACGTCAAACGATCAACAGACTGATTACGCGCGGAACAGAAGGGCAAATGCCCTCCGTGTGAAGCATCTGGACGATCTCTCGGATCTCTGCTTGAACATCCTGGCGACGGGCTTGGCTCTGCTGTTTCTGATGCTGCAGGTGTCGCAATCCAATTGCCCGGCGCAGTTCCGGGAAGCTGGCGTTCACGATCGATTCAGTCACACTTAATCGAGAGTAGACCGACCGGAGTGACGGCGGTGGATTCTCCATTAAGACCGCCTCTAGTTTTCCTCGTAGCTCAAGACGACACCTCTGCCAATACGCTCTGCGGTTTGTCTTGAGCTTCTCGCAAAGATCGGGAGCATGGGCTTTCAGAACAGAGACGCTGGAGAACCCAAGCCGCTTTGTTATTTGTTGGAGGCTCGGCGGCGGATTCTCCTGGAGCGCCTGCTCCAGAGCTGGCTCGATTGCGGCAGCACGTGCTCGCTTCTGCTCGGCGATTTTCGCCGACAGCGCACGACATAACTCTGGAAACCTATCCCGGAGGGACGTGTTGGCTGCGTAGCCGAGATTGGAGGCAATGTGATTCAGCGGCGGAATCGGCCTATCGGAACCAAGGTAATCTTCCAGGACTTCTTTCATCCGAGACTGTTCGCAGATGGCCTTGGCTCCACTGCTCCGCCACCAATTACCGCGGCCGGACTCGCGATATCTCGTGGTGATCCGCCAGCAGAGATGACGATCAGCCTCATAAAGGCGAGCGGCCGTACTGTATCCCAGCCGGCGCGCAATCTCATTCAGGCTCGGCGCCGGTTGCTCATCGAGCGCTGCCTCCAGCCGAGCGCGAATCTGCTCGCGAGTGCGGCTTGGCGCGACTTTCCGTGTATAACGAATTCCCAACATGTTTTTCTCCTCCTGCACAACCGAGCACGACGCTGCATAGATGTCGTCCAGGAGGCATTCAACCGGAAGCCGAAGTTGATACCACGTGCGCAACAATGTATCGATGCGTGGCGCACTACCACCGTTGCACCATTCGTAGATTGACCGCCCGGTCACTTCAGCGACGGCAGCTCGGTTGCCTTCTGCGAACACACGGACATATGTCAGGAGAGCGTCGCGGGCACGGTCTCGAAGGCGTTCAGGCTGTATTCGGTGAGCGTTGGCCAATAACTTCCCAATGGCCTCGGTCAGCCAGAGTTGGTATTCCGTTGGTACGGCACCCGGCGGGCAAGGGACTGTCGGGTCTATTGTGTGTCCGAGCCAAAGTCCACACCGAGAGCAGAAGCCCGGCCGCGATCCTGCCGTCAGCGGCCGCTGAGATCGAAGGCAGTGAGGACAAGTGGTTGCCAGAGGTCTACGGTGTCGGGGACAAACCTCGACCAGTTTCATACACCACAGAAGCGGCTCGTAGATCGGTTCATCCCTGGAGACCATCAGTTCATGGCAAGCCGAACACCACGCGCGCACCCGACGAAACAGCAACGGTTTGGGAAAGAGCCGCTCGAATGGCAACAGGGTGAGGTAGCGCAGATCCGAGCGCAAGGTCAAACTCTCTAACGCTTGGACCCACCGCTTCGCACTATCGCCGACGCCATTGATCCCAGACCAGAACCGCCCCAGATTAGCGAGATTGGCGCCGCCCCGCCGGACACAACCCGAAAGTTCCTTACCGATGAGACTGCCAGTTGAAACCGCATGGGCATCCGCCAGCCGCATGACGTATCCGCTCAGACCTTCAACGAAAGCCGTGCCAATCCCGATGGGCGCCAAAGAATACAGCCGGCTTCGCGCGGTGATCGGCTTGCCGGCAAGGTCCCAGGCTTCAAACACCGACAGCATCGACGCC
Source organism: Acidobacteriota bacterium (assembly GCA_003223895.1). Classification (GTDB taxonomy): domain Bacteria; phylum Acidobacteriota; class Terriglobia; order 20CM-2-55-15; family 20CM-2-55-15; genus 20CM-2-55-15. The sequence continues at coordinate 5,233 of QHXD01000371.1, read as the reverse complement.
TCCCTGGTTTCCGACAATGTCGCGGACCGGCCTGCGTTGCCCAGGCCGATTGCGCGCTCGCGGCGGCGGAGCCGGCTCGGTTTCTGTTGCTGCATCCGCGGCTCTTCGGTTTCCGGCATGGGAACCCAAACCGAGCCGTTCGCGCAACCGTGAAGCGGCTTCCATGCTGTCGGTCAATCGCATCTCTCCTTCGCTCGCTTCCGAGAGGATTTTGTCGATTTGAGAAACAGATAGGGCTTGGCTTTCCAGAGTGCGGCGAGACAGCGTAGCCTGCCCTTGTCGTAACACTGCCGACAGAGATCGGACCAGCCATTGCTTCAGCACCCCGACACAGCCAATGCTTCGTTCGTAGAGGAATTCCCAGTCGCTTGACAGATCAGGCATCTCAGCCAGCGGCAGTTGCTGAGCGAAGGAACGCAACACACCCATGAAGGCCTTTCGATCATCAGCAAATTCCGCCCGATAGCGAGGGAAGTGGACGTCCATGCTCCGGCGGCTTAACTGGCCATTCAGATTCCGGAACGCCAGAAGGTCGTAGGTGCCATAAAGGACGTGAACCGTCTGAGTCCGGTTGGCGATGGACTTGATGACGTCCAATTGATCCAGCAGCTGCCGGCCGGAGGCGATTTTCGCTAAATGCTGCGCCTCATCGATCATGACCGCTGCCGGACGACGAAAACGGAGGGCTTGCTCAACGCCATACCGGTAATCACCGGCAGTTGGCTTCGGTCTGGAAGGAGATCGCAGAGAGACAGACCCCGTCTGTAACTCCCTTTTGTACTCCGTCAGCGGCTCATCCACTTCCTGCAGGAGCCGCTTGAAATAGTCCCGCCAGGAAAAGCTGCCCGACTCTGGCGCTACGGCTTCAACGCTCACGACGGCCAGGCGCCCTCGGTCCTGTTCCAACTGTTCGAACAGTTCCGCGGTGAGAAGCTGTTCGGTTTTCAGACGCAGCGTCGTCTTTCCGACGCCGGTCGGCCCGAAAACAAACACCAGCGAATTCGGCTCTGAGTTTTGAATGGCCGCAACCAGTCTTTCCTTGGCTTCGATCAACTGCGGGTGCGCGACCGTATACCGCTGGAAATAAGCCAACCTCACGCTCCAGGGCTCGCCCAGCAGACTGCGAGGAAATCCCGGCGGCGGCGATATCACTCAGAATTCTCCGTAGATCTCGCCGATCTCGGCGGAGTCCGCGTTACAGACCATGTCGTTGTCCGCCGCGGGATCTACTCTGATTTTGTCCGAATCAGGCGGCGCTGGTCGAATAGCAGTCGGCGCGCTTCGTGTGGCTCGTGCCTCCTGGTCGCGCAGCCGCTGTGTCATGAGAAGTTCATCGGCCTCGACCGATTGCAGGAAGTCCGCCAGTTTCCTCGCCGTTATCGCGACACCCTGCGAATGGCATTGCCGGCGGCGGTGGAGTTCCTTACTGGCGATCATCAGCTCTTTTTCAGAGTGGCCATGGAAGACCGTGTGGTATTCCGAATGACACTGCACCCAATGCCCATCGACGAATGCGTAGGCGGCGCCGGCATCGAACGGGTCATAGCGGATTGGAACCTGCCGATTCTCCACGGCCGGATCTTGAAATCGGCTGGACCAATAATAGATATGGTGGATCTTGAGGCCGCGTCCTGGCTTAACCTTCGCGCCGCCTTTTGGCGTTGTCGGCATCGTGGCCATCAGGAACTCCTGGTCGTAGGAAATCATGCGCTCCATACGGAATCCGCTCGCCTCAAATCCCACGCGGAAGGCTTCTCGGGGACTTTGACCCAATGCGGGATGGTCGATCGTGTCATAGACCTCGAACAGGTAATCCGAAAGCCGCTCATGCAATGCCCCAAGCGTCCATGTGGCATGCTCCCTCGGGTCCACAGCTTTCGTCACCTGTCGAACATTCCGCGTGATCTGGGTATTCCCCTGCAGGTTGTGGATAAACTGCGTATTCGTTGTGCCGAATGCGCGCTCCACTAATGAACCGAAACGGGCCTTGGCCGGCGTCTCGTCTTCTTGATGCATTCGTACCGCGCCACCAGGGCCTCGAAGTAGGTGCTCTGGAACTCCGGCCCGCCATCGATCGCGATAATCTGCGGAAGCCGCCCATGCCGCTCGACGCACGTCCGCAAGATCATCATGCACGAGCGGTGGCTTGGTGCATCAAACGAGAGATCCACCGCAAGGCACCGCCGCGAGAAGGCATCGATCAGCAGTGTCATCCACGGGCGGCCCAAGACGCGGCCCGTGCGCGAACAGAGCAGTTCCACGTCCAACTCGGTATGGTCGATATGCCCGATCTCAAACGGCCGGTCGCCATGGCGAGGGGTAGTCGGGTCGAGTTGCCAATAGAACGGCTCGTGTGTGTAGGCCGCGCGGCGACCCTGGCGTTTCAGGACGCTTTCAAAGATTGGACGCTGCCGCACGGCCAGACAGAATGTGACATAGCTTGGCGCCACCATTCCTTTTTCCTCGCAAGCGCGCAGTAACATCGCCCACGTGGCAAACCTCGACTTCTGCTTAAGCGTCTCGTAGTCTTGTTCGATGAACTGGTTCAGTAACGCGCGGCTCTCCTCTGGCAACTTGCTGCGATGGTTGCCGCGCTGGCTGTTCCTCGGAATCAAGCCGAGATATCCACTGCCGTAATGTTCCTGTGCTTCTTTGTACTTGGCAACCCAGAGGCGAAGCGTTCGCTCCGGCACTGGCGCTGCTTCCAGACCCGGTTCCCCGTTCAGGCGCCGGCGTACAACTTCGAATCGATGGTTCGCCACCTTCAAGTCATCCTCGCTTGCCGTCGAAAGCAGCTTGGAGTGTGTCGATCCCGGACTACGCCTCGGCTCCGCGCCCGCGATGCGGCCATCCTTAACCAACATCTCAAAGGTCTCCACTGGTATCTCCGTCAAGGTGCGGTCTTCTCCCAGCAGACCGCACCTTGACGCTGACTGTTTTCTCACCCGAGTTCACGATCGTCGAAACCCTGCCGTCCCACATGATCGAGGCGCCTGGAGTGAAGTGTACGAACCGCGGACGCTCTCCGCGAGACGGCGGTTCCTCGACGCGCCCGTATGCCAAGGCGGTCTCCCGATTCGGAAAGACGCGGGCCTTGTCGGTTTCCATGAGGCCTGCACCGCGAAGGTCCACGAACACATCGCCCGTCGCGATTAACCGGTGGACGTCGTCGCGGCTGGCGGCGCCCTTGGTTTTGCGGAAGAGGTGACTCAGTAGCAGGCCGGGCGCTGCGGCAACTTCAGCCCGGACTCGTTCGCAGACAGTTGGCGCAACCTCGGCGGCTTCAAACCGCCAGTAGTCTTCCAGGTACTGGAGATTGCGTTGGAGCGTCCAATCGATCTCTGCCGACGATCGTAGCCGATAGTAGAGCCCAAACTGTTCAGCGTAAGATGCTCCGGGCGGACACCGCCACCGGCCATCGTGTTCACGACAGTAACGATTGGGGCTCTTCTGCACCAGCTTGTCTAGCTCATGCTCGTGTTTGCACTCTTGCCAACACGCAGAACCCCTGTGAATCACGAAGTAGTCCGGGGTATGCATGACCGCCAGACGTCTCCCATTGCCCGACTCGTACTCGAGCGGGATCGCCGGCGCCTGGTCGTAATACTCCAACACGTCCGGGTCGTGTTCCATCTCATAAACGAATGCAAGCTCAACACGGTGGCTTTCAAACTGGATCGTCACGCCCATCTTTCGGCTAGGATAGCGGCCACTCACATTCTCCCGCCCGCCGCCGACCCGCCGAGCGGGACCCGCAGACCGAATCGTCGCAATGGCGGCTTGCGCTTCCCGCGACCAGCTCAGCCGTCCACACCACAGAAGGAACTCCTCGTTACTCAGCATCTCAGGCCCCCTCTGGACAGGCCGGATACCGCTCGAGCCCGACCTACTGCTGGCGCCGAGAACGCTCGTTCTTCAACGCCAGAGCGTACCTACGGCCGGCTTCCATCATTACCTCCTGAAGATGCCGGCCATTCTGGATGGCGCGCTCCAGTTCGGGAGCGAGTTCATCCGGCACATAAATCGAAAACCGCCGCTTCCCCTTTCGGCCATACAGCGCGTAGCTGGAGTGACCCACACCCGATTCGCAGAGCCCGCAATGCTCTCGGATGCAAGGGCTCTTTCGTAGAGACAACGATCCCATGGCGATAGGCCAAAGGTCCCGCGCCGTGTCCTGAAACCACCGCTTCACTTCTAGAGATGTTTCTTTCCGCGGCATGTACAGGTGATTACTAGCACACATACACTTGACGACGCAAAGTGTTTTTCAGCAGCGCTTCCTTTTTATCCGATTGGCCTGTGTCTGATCTTGAGCCAACTGGCTCGGAGCGCAAGACAGGCTTGCGGTCGTCATCGCAGGGTGCCGGATCACATCTGTTTTTCACCACTCCATTCCAGCCTATTGGCAGAGCATAATTGTTCCCGGCAATGTCCGCGAGTTGCAGGAAACAACCCGTGCACCTGGAGGCAAGAGGGATGGGAACACTCATCAGAAAGGCGACAGTCAACGATGCAAAACAGGTGGCTGACGTTATCAACTCTGTAATCTCAGAAGGAAAGTACACTCTCTTCGACCGAGCGTTCTCAGAAGAGGAAGAGAGGGCATTCATCTTGTCGCTTCGCGATAGAAGTGCCGTCTACGTCGCAGCAATCGACAACGCAGTCGTGGGCGTTCAATCGATTGATTTGTTTGCCAACTTTGCCGAATGCGTCCGGCACGTTGCGACAATGGGCACTTGGCTGCGCACTGATTTTCGTGGACGCGGTATCGGGCGACTACTCGCTGAAGAGTCTTTCCGTTTTGCGCGAAGCGCCGACTACAGGAAAGTTGTAATCCAAATCTTAGTTGACAACGAAGCCGCGCTTCGCTTTTATCGGAGTTTGGGATTTCAGGACATTGGAATCGCAAGGTTGCACGTGAGACTAGGCGGCAAGTTCCACGATGAAGTTTATTTGGAAAAGTTCCTGTAGTTGAAGCTGGAGCCAAGGCCACTGGTTTTGCCCTCACATGGAGTGGCTCATCCTTTTGCTGAATGCGGATTTTCTTTCACCTTCTGGATCAGTGACGAAACTCGCACACCGCATCTCGTAAGCCTTCGTGTGGTTGCAGAGGATAACAGAGGCCAACACTTCGACAGACTCGCGGCAAAGATATGATTTAAAACTGCACTTGCGGCAGGATTATGCTTAAAGCTCTCTTCTTTGTCTTGGAATGCGATTCCTCAAAAGATGC
>QHXD01000370.1 GCA_003223895.1 Acidobacteriota bacterium | reverse complement strand
GCATAGCTTCCGAAATGCTTTTGGCCAATGAGAGGCCCAGGCCGGTACCGTGAATCTGTGCGGCGGTTGCGGAGGGACTCCGGTAGAACGGCTCGAAAATCCGAGGCAGGTCGTCTGGATCGATTCCTATCCCTCGATCCGAAACGCTGATCTGAATTTCGCGGCCGTTTATGCCTTCGTTCTCATGGACGCTTGCTCGAATGCCGATCCAACGTTGGCCTGCCCCATACTTCAATGCATTCGTAATCAGGTTCTGCAGGCATTGTGAAAGAGCGGCGGGATCTCCCATGATCGGCGGCAAATCCGGCGGGATCTCGCGCTCCACGATGAACCTGGAAGCCGCAATGAGATCTGCGGTAGCAGTGAGTGTGGAATCGACGATGTCGGCCACCTGCAGCGGGCGCAGGCTGTAGCGTTGCCGGTCCTCCCGGGTTGCGGCAAAGAGCAGAATCTCTTCAACCAGGCGCGCAAGCTGGCGCGCCTGCCCTTCGATGGCTGCTCCATATTGGGTGACCTGCTGCTTGCCTTCAACGACACCGTGAGCAATGTTCTGTGCCGCCGAACTGATGATGGTCAGCGGCGACCGCAGTTCGTGAGACACCGCCGTCACAAAATCCATCTGCAGCTTAGCATGCCGGTTTGCCCGCTGGCTGGTGACGACCAACATGGCCACACTGACCACCAGCAGGAAGAGCGCCCCAAAGCTGATCGCAAGGTCGCGCCGATGCATCTCGGCTACAAATGCTCCAAGCGCGCCGCCCCTGCGATGTCTCACTATCAATTGCCAATCGCTGTCCTGTGATGACTTTCCAATCAATGGAAACCATGACGTGCCGATAGAAGCGGCTAACCCGGAGACTCCGGCATTTTCAGAGACTTTGTGAAACACGTAGATCGGGGACCCGAACGTTCTGGCTGTAACGTTTCCAAAGACGTCCATGCGTCCATCCGCATCAGCGACCTCCTCCGCACCGAAATCCGGATCGGAAGAGTAGATCAACTCTCTTGAACCAGTGCCGGCAACAACGGCAATCATGTAGTCGAGGCCATCAACTCCGGTGAAGTATCGCTGCGAGAGATCAGGAAAGATACGGGTCTGAATGACGTCACGGTTCAGTTCGATGGCGATCCAGTCTGTGGTTTCGGCGCGCGCATCGAAAACCATCGGACGAACCAGGGCAGGAATGCTCGGCTCGAAGCGCCAACCGGCGAGGCTGCCTTCGGAGGCATAAAAGGTCTCCGTAAAACGAAGGTTTGTCCCGCGCAAATTGTGTCTTTCGCCGTCGCTCACGATTGCCGGCTGCCGCAGCACTTCCTGTAGCCGCGTCAGCCTGGCAGGCCAATCGACCGGTTCAAATTTCAACGCAGACGGATCGAGGCGCAGGGCGCGCCAGCGCGGCTCGGCAAATTTCAGAATATATAAATGAGCGACGACTTCGGGATAGGGCGCCGCCGTTCTCCATTCCACGAAGCGCCGGACATACGGATCCAGGTCGGCGCGCTCATCGGGATCGACGCGCATGGCCAGACAGATGTCGGACAGGTCGCGGAACAGGTTCAGATGCCAATTGACCATGGACATCTGCAAACTGTCCGCCAGCCTCACGCTGGTGGCTTCGCTGACCTGGTTGCTCCAGCGGTACAGCAACGCTGCCATGACCATGAGCACCAGGACCGCAGGGATGATAAGAGCAGCGGACCGAGTCCGCTCGCTTAGGGACACCTTCATACGCCCCACTTTCGAAATGGCTCGGAGAAAATTTTGAAATTGGACGAACCCTGCACCTCAAATCCGAAATCCGAAATATCAGATTGGACTGCCTGAGGATTCCCAGGGTGATCGCCAGTCCAACTGGGGATTTCGGATTTCGGATTTGAGGTGCAGGATTCGTCCAATTTCAAAATTTCCTCCGAGCCATTATGGAACGAACTTGTAGCCAAGCCTTGGTATGGTAAGGATGAATCTGGGCTGTCTCGGATCTGCCTCCAACTTCTGACGCAAGCTGGCGACGTGCACATCGACGGTACGTGTGAATGCGCTGGCGCTGTATCCCCAGACCTGCGTCAGCAGTTCCTTGCGTGAAATCGTTGCGCCGGGATGATCGACAAAATATCGCAGAAGCTGGAACTCGCGGGCAGACAGATTGACAGCAACTCCCTCCCGTGTGACGGAAGTGCCGCGACGGTCTATCCGGATCGACCCGAAATGGTCTATCCCTGTCTGCACCTCCGGATTGTTCGGCGTTCGTCTCAACAGCGCCTCAACCCGGGCGAGCAACTCCTGCATGTTAAACGGCTTGGTTACATAGTCATCGGCTCCGGTTCTCAATCCTTTCACTTTGTCTTCGGTTTGGCTTCGGGCGGTCAGCATCAAAATGGGCGTGATGAGACCAGCCCGGCGGATCTCCTCGCATACGACGAAGCCGTGGCGCCCAGGCAGCATGACGTCGAGAATAATCAGGTCGAAAGGGAGAGAAGTAGCCTTCTGCAGACCATCGTCGCCGTCAGCCGCGTAATCCACCGCATACCCCTCCTTGCGCAGAAGGTCCCCGACGGTCATGCGCAGCGCTTCTTCATCTTCCACGAACAAAATATTGGGATTCATGATGGGGTCAACGGCTGTTCCGCATTAGACACTTTTTACAACATCCTTACAACCACGACGAGGAGGCGGTTATACGCTTCCAGCGATAACTGACTCATTCGCCGCGAGAGGAACGCAAAGGAATAACATGGCCTTTGTTCGATCGCATTGCGCCATCATTATAGCGTTTGCCGTCGTCTTTACGTTGGCTCCTCGGGCCACTCTGGCGCAGTACAACACCGCCGAAATCGGCGGAGTTGTCACCGACCCGCAAGGCGCCGTCCTGCCGGGTGCAACCATAAGCGCGATCCATGCAGCGAGTGGAGTGAAGACAGAACGCGTGTCGGACGGGGAGGGCCGTTTTTTTCTGCCGGCCCTGCCGGTTGGCGAATATACGCTCACGGTGACGCTGCCCGGCTTCAAGCAGTTCACGCGGACAGGACTCAACCTGCAGGTCGGGCAAAAGGTCAACCTCCCAATAACCCTGGACGTCGGCGAGATCAGCGAAACCGTAAGGGTCAACGCAGACGCACCGTTGCTTCAAACCGCCGACGCCGAGGTCTCAGACGTCATCGACAATAATAAGGTAGTGGAGCTGCCCCTGAATGGACGGCAGTTCCTTCAGCTTTCACTCCTGAGCGACGGCGTCGTCGTCCCTCCGGGCGGCACCCGCGGCGGCGCTTTGGAACAGGCCGGAGCATTGCCGGCGGTGCTTGGTCAGCGCAGTGGCCATAACATTTATCTCCTGGATGGAGTGAAGGTTACGGATGAATACTTCAACAACCTGGTGATCAGTCCATCCGTCGATGCCATTCAGGAGTTCAAAATACAGAAGACGTTGTATCCCGCGGAATTCGGAGGCAAGGCTTCGGCTCTTATCAACGTGGTCACGAAGTCCGGCAGCAACCTTCTTCACGGAAGCGCAGTCGAGTTTCTGCGGAATGACAAGTTCGATGCCCGGAACTACTTCGACGATCCGACCAAGCCGATTCCCCCGTTGCGCCAGAACCAGTTTGGAGCAACTCTCGGCGGCCCGATCCGCCGCGACCGGATGTTCTTTTTCCTGAGCTATGAGGGGCATCGGATACGGCGCTCACTGACGCAGACATTTTCAGTACCTCCCGCTGAGATGCGAACCGGGAACTTTGCCGGCCTGGCTCCTCTGTGTGACCCGCTGACGAGGACTGCCGGCGGATGCACAACATTCGCTAACAATCAGATTCCATCGAATCGTCTTGACCCGGTGGCCATCGCGTTGTTGCAAAAGGTTCCTGCCGCGACCAGTGCGGGATCGGTCCAGAATCTCCTGGCGGTCGACGCACTGGACAACAGGATGAACCAATCCAGTCTGCGAATCGATCATGCTTTATCACCCACCGACAATATCTTTGGCAGGTTCTCAACCTACGATGTGCGCGAGGTACAGCCCTTCGGCACGAGCTCTCTCAACGAAGCTCTCGTTCCCGGATTCGGTCGGACCGTCAGCACAAAGGCTCGTAATCTGGGCGTCAGCTATGTACACACATTCAGCCCCCGGTTTCTCAACGAGGTGCGGTTCGGATACCTGAGCGCAAGCGGTGGCCAGTCCAGTCCGAACCAGGGCGTCAATTTCGCTGCGGCATCCGAGCTCGATGGCGTCACGAGGAACGCCGCCGACATGGGTTATCCACAGGTGTCCTTTGGAGGTTTGTTCAGCACCGTTGGGGATCCAACGACTGTCGTCTCGCGGAACAATCGCAGCTACGAGCTTTATGACAACGTTCTGCTGGATCGAGGAGCCCACCATCTCAAATTCGGAGGGTATCTCTTCCGGCTCGAATTCAACCCGGTCAATCCTCAAACGGCGTTCTGCTGGGTTATCCGAGTGCTGCGCAGGTGGGTATCGGCCGCGCAGACGAAAGAGGCCGCAGCACGTGGCTCCACGTGTACGGACAGGATGACTGGAAGGTCAAACCAAACTTCACGATTAACTACGGCCTGCGTTACGAGATCAACGGCCAGATGAAGGACATCGACAACCGGATTTCGGCAATCGATCTGTCGGTGCCGGGCGGGCGTTTCGTAATCGCCAGCGACAGGGCGGGAAACATTTCTCGTGCCGCTCAATCACTTTTGTCGGAGATCCCGATTCCCTATGTCACCTCCAAAGATGCCGGCTGGACGAGAGGACTGCTCCGCCCGAGTTATCGCCGATTTGCTCCCCGGTTCGGGTTGGTGTGGTCGCCCGGCAAGAGTGCCATGACAGTGATCAATGCCGGCATTGGTGTCTTTCTGAATCAGTGGGCCTACAGCGTCCAACAGTCGCTGGCACAAACCCTGCCGTTTTTCTTCGCAAAATCCGTAAGCGCCCCCGCCGATGCGCTCGTTCCGCCGTATCGAACCGGCAGCGTCCTCCTTGTGCCGGCCAACGGAGCGGTCGGCGGAAATACGATGCTGCATGACTTCAAGACAGAGTATGCGAAGAATGTGAGTCTCAGTATTCAACGCCTGCTGACGCCGACGCTGGAGGTCGAAGCCAATTACCTCGGCTCATGGATTGTAGGCGCCGACAGCTCGACGGTCCTCAATGTGCCGGTGCCGGGACCTGGCGCCATCGGTCCGCGACGTCCCGTGCCGCAGTTGAGCAACATCACGGCGATTCGATGGGACGGGTATTCGACTTTCCATAGCGTGACTTTCAAGGCAGAAAAGCGTGTGTCGCATGGTCTTGCGGCATCGGCGAGCTACATGGTGTCCAAGGCCATTGACGACGCGTCAGACCCCGGAGCGACTACCTACGAAGTGAATCTTCCTCAGGACGTGCGGAACATGCGTGCGGAACGAGCGCTGGCGAGTTTTGATCATCGGCACCGCTTCATCGGAAGCTTCAGCTATGCAGTGCCCGATCTGTCGAGAGGCAGCACTGCAGCCCTTTCGGCATTGGGACGGGCCTGGCGGCTCAGCGGGATCGTGACTCTGCAATCCGGCGCGCCGTTCACGGTGAACCTGGGAACAGATCGCGCAAATATCGGAACCGGTCCGGCGCAGCGGCCCAATGCGACGTGCGATCCGAATGCCGGCGGCGCGCAAACAGCCCAGCAGTGGTTCAACACAAGTTGTTTTTCACTTCCCGACGCGTTTACTTTTGGAAACGCGGGCAGAAATACTGTTTTCTCCCCCGGATACTCCAATGTCGATGCCTCGCTCCAGAAGGATGTCCATCTATCCGAACGCGCACGGCTCGAGTTTCGCTTCGAGATCTTCAATTTGTTCAATCGCGTCAATTTCGATGTCCCGAACCGAATTGCATTCACGCCCAATTTCGGCCGCA
>QHXD01000369.1 GCA_003223895.1 Acidobacteriota bacterium | reverse complement strand
AAGACATTTCGGAAAAGCTTGCGGCGCTCGCGCTTCAGGGACCCACCTCGGCAGGTTTGCTCAAGAGTGTCTTGGGTGCAGATATCGGGAACCTCAAGTACTTCAGCGTCACGCAGGGCAAGATTGCCGGCGTGAAGGTGGACATCTCTCGCACGGGCTACACCGGAGATCTGGGCTATGAAATATGGGTGCCGTGGAACAAGGGCGCGGCAGTGTGGGATACGCTCATCGAAGCAGGCGGTCCGTTCGACGTTCATCCGGTGGGAATGCTGGCGCTTGATGTGGCTCGAATCGAGGCCGGCCTTCTTCTGATCGAAGTGGATTTCAATAGCAGCAAGAAGGCGTTGATTGAATCGCAGAAGTATTCCCCATTCGAATTGGGATTCGAGCGTCTTGTCCACCTCGACAAGGGAAGATTTGTCGGACAGGATCGGCTCCGCGAAGAACGGGAACGAGGCCACGCGCGAGAGATCGTCGGGTTGGAAATAAAATGGATCGATGTGGAGCGCATCTACGACGAAGTCGGGTTGCCTCCGGCAATGCCGTCTGCCGCTTCGCGCGTCGCAGTTCCGGTTTACAAGAACGGGAACCAGATCGGTAAGGCCACATCCACCACCTGGTCGCCCGCTCTGAAAAAGCTGATCGCGCTCGCCACGGTGAAACGGGACTTCGCCCGGCCCGGCACGGACCTTGAAATGGAAATGACCGTCGAAGCCGTCCGGCATCGCGTGGGGGCAACGGTAGTGAAAATGCCTTTCTTCAATCCAAAAAGAAAAACGGCGACGCCGGCTTGATAATGAGCGGAGCGAATGCAAGCCCGACGCGAAGCGCAAGCGCGCTAGCGCGCAGCCTCAAGAAAGGGCGCAGCCATTAATAAAATGGACCCGTCACTGAAGCAAATCATCGACAGTTACGACCCCGCCGCGCCTCTTTCCGAGGCATCGACCATTCCTGCGCCATGGTACGTCGATCCGCGAATGCTCGACCTCGAGTTGAAAACTGTATTCGCGCGTTCATGGCAGGTCGCGGGACGGGCCGAACAGGTTGCACGCCCGGGCCAGTACGTCACGGACGAGATCGCCGGAGCGCCCATCGTCGTTGTCCGTGGGAACGACGGCGGACTTCGCGCCTTCTTCAATGTCTGCCGCCATCATGCGGCTGCAGTCATGACGGAACCGTCAGGCAAAGCGCAGCACCTGCGGTGTCCGTATCACGGATGGACGTATTCGCTCGAAGGAGAACTCAAAGGAACGCCGGAGTTCAGCGAGGTTTCGAACTTCGATCGCGGATCCATGGGGCTCGTGCCGGTGGAAGTGGCGGTTTGGGAGAGCTGGGTCCTGGTGAAGCTTGATCCCAGCGGGCTCCCATTCGAAAGCTTTCCTTTGGACGTTGCGAAGTTTCACTGGTTCGAACGGCGGCATTACCACATGGACTGCAATTGGAAGGTCTTCGTCGATAACTACCTCGATGGCGGCTATCATGTGCCCCACCTCCACGCGAGTCTGGATGCCGTCCTCGACTACCCGAACTACACCATCGAGAACGGCGAGCGCCACTGCCTGCAGTCCAGTCCGATGCGGACAGGCGATCGCGCCCTGTACTACTGGATCTATCCAAACTTCATGATCAACGTGTACAAGGACGCAATGGACACGAACCTCGTCATACCGCGCGGTATAGACAAGAGCGAGGTGATCTTCGACTTCTACTTCACGGATATCTCCAAAGAAGCTCGGAGCCGAAATCTTGCCAGCATCGCGGCGAGTGAACGCATCCAGGATGAAGACACGGCCATCTGCAAGTCTGTGCAGCGCGGCCTCGCGTCGCGCGCTTATACTGCGGGCCGTCTATCCGTTCGGCGTGAAACGGGTGAGCATCTGTTTCACAGGCTCCTTCATGCGGACTTAAAAATGGGGTTGTAATTCGAGCTTTGTGTCCTTGTGTAACAGGCTGTAGAACTTTGTCCTTTTGACAAACTCTTTCCCGGGTGAGGCGAAGATCGTAGGGCGAGCACATTCCCCTCCTCGTGAGGAGGGGTGGCTGCGGCATTAATAAAAAGACGCGAAGCCACCGAAGGCGCCGCAGACGGGGTGGTCGCTCACAAGTCCCATTTCAAGAATGCGTTTTGAAAGATGATGTGTGAGCGACCACCCCGTCCGCGCCGTTTCGGAACGGGACCTTTTTTCTCGTGGCGCGTCCACCCCTCCTGTCCCAGGAGGGGAACACCCTCGCCTGAGGCTCATCTCGATTTGGTTGCGGCTATCCTGATTCTTCTCCCTCTCCCTATCCAATAGATCACCGCGCCGATCGCAACCGTCAATGCGCTGGAGCCGATGATTTTGACAACCGCCAGGAGCTTGTTGGATTCGTTGCCGGGTGGGATACAGGCCAGAACGCTGGAGATGATAGTGCTGAGAAGACCAAGAATCCCGAGAAAGACGGCGACGGGCCTGCCCCCGGGAACCCGGATGACATCCGGACCGGCCGGCTCCCTCTGCAGGCGGATCGCCGCACAGAACATATAAAGGAGCGGCAGGAAATAAGAAATAATACCCATGCTGACCAGCACGTCATATGCACCCGCTACCGATGTTCCGGCCTGTCCAAGAAAAATGAAAATGCCCGCGACCATGGCCTGAACGATGAGCGCCACATACGGCGTTTTCCATCTGGGATGAACACGTCCAAAGGCGGCAGGCAGAAACCGGTCGATACCCGCGACGAATGGGAGCCGGGCCGACGCTGCGAACCAGGCGCCAAGTGTGCCGATGCTGCCGATCGTCACAAGCAAAGCAGCAAGCGGGCCTGCAGTATAAAAACCGACGCGATCCCCGACTTTGGTAATCGCCTGTATGAATCCCTGCAGCTGCGTGACTTCATTGGAGGGCAATGCCGCGAGCACCACCGCGGTTCCAGCGATATAGGTAATCGTGATGATGATGCCGGAGGCCACCACCGCCCTCGGAATGTTACGGCGGGGATTTTGAATCTCCTCGCCCATAGCCGACATGCCTTCCGCTCCTCCCAGAGCGAACGCAATCGTGGACCAGAAGAACAAAGTCTTCAAATTGACGCTTGGGAGAAGCGTTGACGTGCTCATCTGGGTCGCCGAACCAAATCGCAGCCACGCCATCGAACCGAGCACGATCAGCATGAAGGCCGGAAGCCAGGCTCCGACATTGTGGAGCCACTTTCCGAAATCCAGTCCAAGAATGTTCAGCGCGACGCCGACGAGCAACCCGGCCAGAGAAAACACGATGAAGTAGACATTGTTGTTTGCGAGATGCTGCCACCGGTCTCCGCGGATAAACAGGGCGTTTGCCGCGGCGAAATAGAGGATGGCCGGGAAGTACGGGAGGGTCGCTGCCCAATAGAGCCATCCCGTCATGAAACCGGCGAATTCACCGAATGCCCGTTTGCTCCATACATACATTCCTCCCTCATCGGGATATCGTGAGGAAAGCTCGAGGACGCAAAACACGAGGGGCACAAAATAGGTCACACAACCCACAACCCACATGAGAATCGAGCTCGGGCCCGCCGCAGCGGCAGTGGCGATCCACCGGATGCTCAGGGCCGCCACGACGTAAAGCAGGAGCAGATCCCGAAAACCCATCGCTTTGCGAAGTTGCTTTGTGCTCACGGGCCGCTATTCTAAGAGAAAAAGAGGTCGTTAGCCGCGAATTACGCGAATTACGCAAATGGGCGCGTCAAGGAATTCTTTGATGCGCCCATTTGCGTAATTCGCGTAATTCGCGGCTAACCTTGCCATTTTTCTCCTAAAGGTTTTGTGAGACCTGCCGATAGATCTCCTGATAGCCGGAGAACCCGGCGTGGGTTAAGGGAGAATTTTGTGAGTCTGCAGTCCGGTTTCAAAACCTTACCGGTAGTCGCAAGATACGTCGTTATGGCGTTCGGCCTTGCGGGACTGGCAGCGATGCTGTACGCGAGCTCAGGCGGATCGGTCTTCGAGCCGGCCCGGTTGATCGCGTTACTGGCATTGGCGGTTGCAGGCGCTCGGGCGAAAGTGAAGCTGTACCGCAGTTCATCGATTTCCTTCCTAACATCGATCGTGATGATAGCCGTGATGACAGAAAGCTCTGCAGCGGCGATGCTGATCGGAATCTGCGGTGTGCTCGTCCAAACGGTGTTCCCATCGAAAAAGTTTGTTGTTTATCAGATCGTTTTCAACGCGGGCATGATCGCGTTAACGGTCGGCGCCACATTCGGGACATATCATTGGCTGGCCGGCATCAAAGTCGTGGAGACATTACCGGCTGCGGTACCCGCCACTGTCCTGGCATCCTTCGTCTACTTCCTTGGGAATTCGCTCTCCGTTTCGCTCATCGTCGCGGTTACCAGAGGAATGTCGATGTACAAGGTCTGGACAGAGCATTTCATGTCGTCCGCACCCTCGTTCCTGATCGCTGGCATCCTCTCGTCCGCCGTGATTGGCCTCGCCGGCAGCCAATTCCTGCCGATTGCCGGCATTCTGGTCACTGTGATTGCATTCGTCTACTACTGTTCGATCCGCTTCACAGCGAAAGCTTCATCCGCCAGCGCAAAAGCCGGAGTCTCGACGGCTGCCTAGACACTGTTGTACGCTTTCTTGATACCCACTACGTAACGATTTCACTCCACAATTTCTGACCCAATGATCGTTTTTCTTTGTTAATCAGCAAGTATTTGGCAGCGGCTTTGCTTTATCCAGGACGGACGCGGAGGTTAGCCATGCGAAAACGCAATCCGGGATATTCACTGATTGAAGTTCTGACCGTCGTCGCCTTGACGATGGTCGGGTCCAGCGTGGCCGTTGTCCAGTTGAAATCGTCAAGAACGTCGCTGGAAGCGAATGTTGCCGCGTCGGCAGTAATCGATCAACTGAAACTCGCGAGGGAAAGCGCAATAACTGAGAGACGCAATGTGCGCGTCGAGTTCATCAGTCCCTCGACAATTCAGGTCTCACGAATCGAGAACGATGAAAGTACAACTGTCCTGTCCACTGCGACGCTGCCTGCAGGCTACACGTTTGGTTTGCCGGCGAGCATCACCCGCGATACGCAGGATGGTTACGGCAACGCGACTCCCGTCTATTTCAAGGGCGCCACCAGCGGAGTCTTTCTCGGCAACGGCTCGCTGACCAACCACGCGGGAATCGTCATATCCGGAAGTGTCTTTACCATTGGCAGCGGCGGAGACGCCACCGCGAGGGCTGTCACGATCTCGGGAGCGAACGGCCGCACGAAACAGTACTACATTCAGGGCAGCGGCTGGGTAGAGCGGAAATAATCAAACGCGGGCTAAAGCCCGCGACTACATTGAAGAGTGCTTGTTCCCAATGTAGTCGCGGGCTTTAGCCCGCGTTTGATTATTTCCGCTCCCCGTACCTCACGTGTTCCAGGAAAAGACCGGACGCGGGAGCGGTCCATTGAGCGACATCCAGTTTTGCATCGCACCGCCCTTCCAGAAGCTTCCGGAACTCGGCTTCACTGACTTCACCCTTTCCGACTTTCACAAGAACTCCGACGATACGCCTCACCATGCGCCACAAGAAGTGGGACGCCTCGATCCTGAAAAGGATCACATCCTCGTCGGTTTCGATCTCGGCATTTTCCACGACCACCACTGTCGATGCGCCGGCCTTTGAGGGATCCTCCGCCCGGAAGCAGACGAAATCATGTCTGCCGGTCAGCATCGAGGCCGCTCTTGCCATCGCTTCCACATCCAGCTCTTCCTTGACCCACCAGACATATTTTTTCGTGAAGGCCTGTTTGCGCGTGGATATTTGATACGCGTAGGTGCGAGTGACCGCGTCGTGGCGCGCGTGGAAGCCTGCGCGGGTGCGCTCGATATGAAGGACGACGATATCGGCCGGCAGAAGATCGTTCAGCCGGCGTTGAATCACATCCACAGGCTGCCGGGCGTCGGAGCCGATCTTTAGATGCATCACCTGCCGCAGGGCGTGGACCCCCGCATCGGTCCTGCCCGCGCCGTGCATTTCCGCATCGGCGCCCAGGACTTCACGTGCGGCCTTCTTCAGCTCGCCCATGATGGTGCGAGCGTTCCTTTGGTCCTGCCAGCCGGCGTAACGCGTCCCGTCGTATTCGAGAATGACTTTGAATGTAGTCATGCCGACATATTTGTCTTATAGCCGACAATTTTGTAAGAAACTGCTTGACGCCTCCATCGATCATCCCTTAAAAGATCGACCCAGCGGTACACGGGGTTTTCCCAAGACAACGACATCGCAGAGCTTAAACGGTCACAGAAGACCTGACAATAGTGTCCGGCCGGCGCAGGTGCGGCTGGGCGGACCTTAGTGTTTAAACCAAACCACGAAGGAGTCTCCGAAATGACCCGTACCCTACCGCATTTGTTGTGACGCATACTGCCGCGGCGCTGGCGGCGTTGGGCTGGATGCTGGCGGAATGGGTGAGGTCCGGTAAACCGACAATGCTTGGCGCCGCATCCGGGGCGGTCGCCGGCCTGGTTGCAATCACGCCCGCTTCGGGTTTCGTTGCACCGCTGTCGGCAGTCGTCATCGGCCTGGCGGCCGGTATCGTCTGCTACACGGCCGTGATGGTCAAATCGAAGTTTGGGTATGACGACTCCCTCGACGTCGTTGGCGTTCATGGAGTCGGCGGAATCCTCGGAGCCCTGGCGACCGGAGTTTTCGCCTCCAAGGCAATCAATCCGGCGGGCGCCGACGGTCTGATCTTCGGAAACTGGGCGCTCTTCCAGTCTCAATTGATTGCCGTGGTCGCGACGGTGGTCTTTGCTGTGGTCGGAACGTCCATCATCCTTTTCATTCTGAAAGCCGTCATGGGCTTGCGCGTCACCGAGGACGAAGAACGTATGGGACTCGACCTCAGCCAGCACAGCGAAAGCGCCTACGTCTTTTCTGCAGAATACGAAGAATCGCCGTCCGCCGCCGGCCACGGCAAGGCCATGTCCCGCTCCGCCACCGAGCGGGCGTGAAAAATGGGGTCGTCGCCGCGGGGAAATTCGGGGTCAGACGTGTGAATTCCCTTTTTTCCGTTTGACGCAAACTTTACTTGGAAAAAAGGGAATTCACACGTCTGACCCCGAATTTCCCCGCGGCGACGACCCCATTTTTCTGGTATTGTGCCGCATCATGTACGTCGCTCTGTTATTCGGTCCGACGCTTTTTTTGAGCGCTTTCCTCCTGTTCTGCTGCGAGCCGATGATCGGCAAAATGATGTTGCCGCTGCTTGGCGGAGCAGCTTCGGTCTGGATCACCTGCCTGCTGTTTTTTCAACTGATGTTGCTGGCGGGATATGTGTACGCCCATCTGCTCGAACGGTTCGCGACCGTGCGGCTGCAGATTGTTGTGCATTCAGCGATGATGCTTGCGGCGCTCGCGTTTCTTCCGCTCCATTTTTCCGCCCATCCGGACGAGACCGCTTCGAGCCAGCCCATCGTCTGGCTCCTCAGTCACCTGATCGCAACCGTCGGAGTTCCCTTCGGTGTGGTCTCCACGACGGCGCCACTGCTTCAGAACTGGCTATCGAAAACTTCCACCGCAGCCGGACGTGATCCGTATTTCCTCTATGCGGTGAGCAATGCCGGAAGCCTGATCGCGCTGCTTGCCTACCCCTTGTTCATTGAACCCCGCCTGGGGGTTCGGATGCAGAGCTCGGTGTGGCTGGCGGGCTATGGAGCGCTCATGGTCATGGTGTTGGTGGCTGCGGCAACGGTCTGGAAATCTCACACTCAAACGGTGCGCGTCACGAGTGAGCCTTCCACGGCGCCCGATTGGAAAACACGTGCCTACTGGATGGCAGCGGCATTCGTACCGTCAGCCCTGATGCTGGCCGTGACGAACCATATCCTGCTGAATCTGGCTTCGGTTCCGTTTCTATGGATCATTCCGCTGGCGGTCTACCTTATTACTTTCCGCTGATGTCGCGAATAACTCCTGTCGTCCTGTTATTGATGTTCCCGATCGTAGCCGCTCACAAAGCGTCGGTTCACTGGAGTTGGATGCTGATGGCAGGACATGTTGTGCTGCTCCTTGCGGGCGCCTTGCTCTGCCATTCCGCGCTTGCCTCGCGCCGGCCGGATCCCCAGCACCTTACGGAGTACTACTTCTGGATCGCGCTGGGCGGCGCGCTAGGCGGGATTTTTACGGCGGTCATCGCGCCATTCATTTTCACAACGGTTCTCGAATACCCGCTGCTCGTCGCCGTCATCGCTTTCTTCCGTGTCGTACCCAATAAAGAAGAAAAAGTAGACCTGAGAGACGGAATTTATCTGGCCGGGCTGGTAGCGGCACTCGCATTCATCTGGATTCTTTTCCGGTGGACCAAGATCGATATCACCGAAAGCGTCAAGACATCGGCGGCAGCCAACGTCGGCTTCGCTTTGGTCGTATATTCGTTTCGCGAGCATCCTGATTGCCGGTTACTCCATCGCCCTGCCTCCCCTGCTCGAAGATGATTCTCCGCAGCTCTACACGGCTCGAAACTTCTTCGGCATCAAAAAGGTGGTTTTCGACCCCGATTCGAACATGAGAAAACTGCTGCACGGGGACACCATGCACGGCCTCGAAAGTCTGGATCCCATGCTTGCCGGTCAACCGCTTTCCTACTATCACGAAACCGGGCCCGTGGGTGACGTCATGAAGATGCTGAGTGCCCGGCCGAACCAGCACATCGGCGTTGTCGGACTGGGCACCGGCAGCATGGCCGGATACACGGCACCCAACCGGCAAATCACTTTCTTCGACATCGATCCGCAGGTTTACGGGATAGCGCACAACTATTTCACCTTTCTCAAGCGCTGCGATAAGAGGTGCGATATCCGGATCGGCGACGGCCGCCTGTCGATTGAAAAAATGCCCGATAAGGAATTTGATCTCCTGCTGTTGGATGCGTTCAATTCCGACTCCATCCCCGCCCACCTGGTCTCGCGCGAGGCCATCCAGACTTATCTCTCGAAACTCAAGCCGGATGGGCTCATTCTCTTTCACGTCTCGAATCGTTATATGGATGTGGAAAGCCTCGTGTCCGCAGTCGTGACAGATGCGCCGCTGGAGGCTCGCGTCCGATACGACGACGATGAAGAGCCCACCGGAAAAAGCACCTCGGATTACGTCGTCGCCGCCAGGGGTGTTGAGGCTCTGGGTGCGCTGGCTGAGGATGCGAACTGGGTGCCGGTCATGAAACCGGACGGCGTCGCCCCCTGGACCGACGACTACTCCAACATGCTCGCTATCCTCCGCTGGTAAAAGCGATCGAGCAAACTGTAGCGGCGCTCTATGAGCGCCGGTTTTTCGAATCGACCAAATACGTCGCCGAAGGCATCCGCTTGAAGCCGCGTAGCAGCGACAGAATGTAGCCCCACGCGTCAGAAGGTGTGAATAAATTGAAGGGCGCGCCGATTCCCCTCCTGAGTTAGGAGGGGTGGCTGCGCCATCAATAAAATGGCGCGAAGCCACCGAACTCGGCGCAGAC
>QHXD01000368.1 GCA_003223895.1 Acidobacteriota bacterium | reverse complement strand
TAAAAAATGATGTCCGCGCGCCGGAAACGATAGATGGATTGTTTCGGATCGCCGACGAGGAAGAGCTTGCCCGGCTGCGGACGGAGGGCGCGCCAGTCCGTCACGGCCGGATCATCGGCGGATAACAGCGTCAGAATTTCCGCCTGGATGGGATCGGTGTCCTGAAACTCATCCACGAAAATATGAGTGAATTGTTCCTGGAGAAAACCACGAACCCGTGCGTTATCCCGAATCAGGTCTCTGGTACGAATCAACAGGTCGGTAAAGTCGAGCTTGCCGGAGCGGGCCTTCAGCTCTTCGTACGTCTGGACAAGGCTCCGCATCTCGGCCTGCAGCAAGCTGGACAGATCCGCGCCGGACTTGCGTTCAAATTCCCGAAGCCGTTCGCGCAACTGATCCTTGGCATCCACGACTTGATCGCGAGAGTACTTCGAGGAAAATTTCTTGATGTAACCCTTCTTCACATCGCGCAGGTCTCGCAAGAGGGAGAGGAGCAGGCCTTCTAGATAGTCGTAGTCGGACGTTCGCCGCGACTCGAAATCAATAACGCACTGCAGGCTTTTTCGCAGCTCGTGTCTCGGAGATTCACAGGTAGACACCATCTGCGCCAGCTCGGTTACCTGAGCGATGAGAGCGTCGATCTCCTTTTCACGATCGAACGGATCGCGGCGCCAGGGCGCAGGAAAATCGCGCCACTCGAGAAAATAGTTGCCGGCCGCACGAAGCTGATCGAGCGCGCTTCCTTCATCGAAGGTGCGTACAAATGAAATGCGGCTCAACACGCGCCGCAGCCCTGGAGACAGGTCTTCGAGGGCGTTTTGTATCCACGTATCGAATGCGCGTTCGTACATGGCCGCGGCCTGATTCTGGTCGAGCTCTTCGAATCCGGGCGCAATGCGCGCCTCGACGGGCCGTTGACGCAGGATCTCCGCGCAGAAGGAGTGGATGGTTCCGATCCGCGCTTCTTCCAGCCGCTTCAGCGCATTTTCGAGATTTTGAATCTCGGATGCGGACGATGCCTTCAGGCGCGCCGCATCAAGCTCCAGGCGCAAGCGAAGGCGAAGCTCACCGGCGGCCTTGCGCATGAAAGTAACGGCAACCACGCGATCCACCGTCGTCCGGCCCGTGCGCAGGACTCCGGCGATCCGGCGCACCAGTTCGGAGGTCTTGCCCGTCCCGGCGGCCGCCTCGACGATCAGCGTCTCGTCCAGCGAGTTTCGAATGCGTTCACGCGCGATCTGGTCCGGCGTTTTCATGGAATGCTGCGAAGCTGCTCCAGGAGCCGAAGACGATCGGTTTTCTTGATCCGGAGCCGGCGTTCTTCATTAGGTCCGCAGACGATCCTGTAATCGCAATACTTACAGGCCTCTTCGCGCGGCGCCGCAGGCAGGAAACCCTGCGACAGGGACTCGTCAATGAGCTCGATCACCTTCGCGAGGTATTCGCGTCCTTCTTCCGTGACGGCAATTTCGTCCACTTTGTAGCCGGCCCGCTGCGTGCTGTAGAAGAGGCGGGTTGCTACCGCGGGTTTGCCCAACACCGTCTCGGCCGCCTGCGCGTACAGCAGAGGCTGCAGGACTTCACCGTTCCTGGTGAATCCGAACGGCGGTTGCGGTTTGCCGGTCTTGTGATCGGTGATGCGGAGCTTGCCGTCTTTCTCTTCGACCATATCGATGGCGCCGCGCACCAGCGTTCCGTTGGGCAGCACGACTGCCGGCGCCGCCGCCGAGCGAAGACCGAACGACAGCTCGAACCATTTCGGGATCCAGCCCTCTTTCGATTCCGCAAGCTGCCGGATCCAGCCGTGGATGTCCCAGCGCAGGTTCTGCACTTCGTTGTCCCAGACGCGCAGGATCGCGGGAGCGAGGAGATCCTGATATTCGGCGACTGTTTTGTCGAACACCCGATCGACGCTGCGCATCGCATCCGCAAGGTTCTCCACGGTGAGGGGCAGTAACTGGATGGACTGCAGTTCCGAGAGAACCCGGAATTGAACCTCGTGCAACAGGCTGCCGCGCGTGAGCGGATCCAGCCGCTCCAGGGCAATGGCTTCAGGACGCGGTTCCAGGCGATGGATGGCCGAGAGCAGAAATTTATACGGGCAGACCGCAAAATGCTGCAGGGCTGTGGCGGAGTAGGCGCGCTTCCTTAGCCGGTGTTGGGAGAGCGCCTCAGCGGTCGCGGCGTCCGGGTCGACGACACCGTCGGCATCGGACCAATGCCGACTCCACCGATACCAGCGGCTGTGGAGTGACCGCTCGAGGTTCTCATTCGTCGAGAGCAGGTAGCGGGCTGCGCCGCGGCGTTCCGTTGCGGGCAGCCGCATGAGTTTCTGGATGACGGCCAGATCGTATTCGGCATCGTCGATGGCTTTTTCGGGAGCCCTCGGTGACGGCCACCCGGGCTGCGAGTGAGACGCTTCGGCGGCGATCCGCTGAAGCTCCTGAAGGTCGGGCACACGCCCCAGCACGGCGCGCATGACCTCGATCGCGTAAAAGGAGGGCCCGCGGGAGCGTCCCTGGCCGAGGTTCATTCGAGGATACGAGATGCATAGCTTTTCTTCCGCCGCTCCTGCCGCGGTATGCAGGAGAAGCCGCTCTTCGGCCACTCGCCGGTCCTGGACGGACAAATTCGGGCTGACAGTCTTGCGGTCCGTGTCCAGCAGCAGCGGATCTTCGAACGACCGCTTCGGGAAGAGATCTTCGCCGAGCCCCGGCAGGAATACCGTGTGGAACATGAGACCGGCGGCTTCCGGAATCGTCGCGACGTAGACTTTGCCGTAACGCCGCTCGGTCGGTTCGGTGCGCAGAAAGGTCAGCCGGTGCGTTAGCACTTCGCGGACTTCATCGAGCGTAACGGGCCCGACGTTTGTCATCGGGCGTAATTCGGCGAGCATCGAGAGGACGCCTTCAGGCTCCCGGAGAGACATTGCTGCGAGCCGCTCCAGGGAATCGAGCCAATCGCCCCACGCCGCACTCCGCTGTAGCGGCGGTCTATGACCGCCGGCCTTTGGAAGCGCGTCGAGAAAATCGATAAGCGGAAGCGCGAAGTTGCGAAGCTGCTGCAGGCGTTCAAGCTGTCGCTCGAGCCGAGCCAGTCGGGGTTCATCTTCGCTGGAGATCTCTTCAAGTTGCTTTTTGAATTCCTCATGCAGGCCGTCGAGCCGGCGGACCCATCGATTGCGTCCCCCGATCACAGCCGCATCGACGAGCAATCGCTCCCAATGCTGCGGTGTCCGCAACTCTTTTTCAGGTTCTGGCGCGTTGCCGGGCTCTTCTGCAGGACGGATGTCCGGGAACAGCTCGCCTTGCACCGGGACCCAGGTGGGATCGCGCTTCGGCGGTTCGCCTTTCTCATCGGGTTGAGGAACCTGGCCGAGCGACAGGTATTCGCTGAAGCGCGAGGCTGTCAGTCCTTCCGATGCGCATGCAAGCAAGGCAAGGAACGCGCGTCCCGCGGGATTGGGCCTGCGGCTGCCCTGGGAGAAGAAAGCCGGTATGCCGGCGCGCCGCAGTGCATCCTCGACCAGGGGCTGATAGCCTTCGGGATTTCGAAGGAGAATGGCCATGCGGTCGAATGGGATGCCGGACTCAGTGGTGGCCAGTATCGAGCGGGCCATCTCGACGCACTCGCGGGCTTCGTCGGTGGCGGATCGAAATTCGAGTGTCGAGTCGAGCCGGCCTTCGGGCGGGGTCGAGGTCGAGAAGATGTGCTCGCGGAGGCGGTTCAGCGCGGTGGGATCTTCGCTGCGGATGTCTTGAGGTTTTGTACGCAGCACGGGCTCCTCGCGTGAACCGATCACGGCGAGGACGGATGGGGCGGCGCCGGCCAAGGTCTCAATGAATGCGCGGTCCACTCGAGAGCGAGGCGCAACGTCGAGCAGCAGGAGAGGGAAGCCGTTGAATCGATGCCGGCGATCGCTGACGACGGAGGCCGCCGTTCGATAGATCTCTGCGGAATCGGCGAGACCGGCCTCGGAGAGATAGCGCTCGTAGGCTTTGACGAGGAGCGCCAGATCGGCTCCGGCCGGCCCGCTCGCTGCCAGGATGGTGAGGTCTACATTGTTGAGACGGATTTCCGTGAGAGTGGAGGCGAGAGCACGGAAAAATCCGGGAGTGGTGGCAACGGGCTCGAACCATTTCAATCCCGAACCGGTTCGACAATCCTGAACCGCGCGCCCCGCGAGCGCATCGACCGCAACTCCGGCGAGAACGGATTTTCCGGAAAGGGCCAGGCGCTCCGACGCAATGTCGACGGCCAGGGCGCCCGGGCTGAATCGATGGATTCCAAAGGCGCCGCCGGCCTTGAGAGAGAAGCTCCGCGCGAGCTCGTCTGCAGCCATCCGGGTTGCGGAGACAATCAGCACTTCCTGCCCGGTTTGTGCCTCAAGGAAGTCCTCGCATGCTTTGAGCCGGTCTCGCGCCGCCAGGGAGGTGATGACCATTTAGCCGATGAGATTATCGTTTGGAGGCGCGAGTGTCGAGCGCGTTTCGGAATGTGGTTTCAAAAGAGGAAGTGGAACCAGGTATTCCCCTCCTGGGACAGGAGGGGTGGACGGGGTGGTCAGTTCGGAGAAACACTTTGGCTTGGTCGACCAGAGGGTAAGGCGGTGGCCAAGCCGCCGCCTCCCCTTCGTCGCAGCAGGAGTTGATTCCCCTGATTTACCGGCGTGCATATTTCATGCACCGGGCGACCCCGCAGTGATTGCCCCCGAAG
>QHXD01000367.1:8491-13283 GCA_003223895.1 Acidobacteriota bacterium | reverse complement strand
CTGCCTTCGATCCAGGATTTCACGTTGCAGGTGGCACTAAACCGCGATGCGATCGTGGCGCTGCTCGATAAGATCGGCCCAGCCATCCTGCTGACGCACTCCCAATCCGGCGCATTCGGTTGGCCGGTCGCAGATGCAAGGCCGGACCTGGTAAAGGCCATCCTCGCAGTTGAACCCAATGGGCCGCCATTCTTCAATTCGGACAATGTTCCTGCGCCCGAATGGTTTCGCGATGCCGCGACACCGGCTCGCCCATGGGGCGTCACGAGCGTTCCTCTGTCATATTCGCCGCCGGCCAGGGAACCGTCGGATCTCGCCATCGTGCGACAGGAAAAGCCCGATGCGCCCGATCTCGTCCGATGATGGATACAAAAATCGCCGGCCCGGCAGCTTCCGAATCTCCAGAAGACACCGATTCTGATCCTGACAACGGAGGCTTCGTACCACGCGCCCTACGACCATTGCACTGTGAAATTCCTGGAGCAGGCGGGGGTTCATCCGGCCTTTATAAAGCTGGGAGATATTGGTATTCACGGCAACGGCCACATGGCAATGCTCGAGAAGAACAACATGGAGATTGCCGAGGTCATGTCTCGCTGGCTCACCAAGTCGCTGCCGGATTCGCTGAAAAAAACGAAGTAAATAGCTAAGGAGGAGTTTATGCGAGGGATCATCATCGCTGTCGCGGCAGCATTTGTCCTGGCGAACGCGCCTGCTCAGGCTCAATCGTGGCAGCCACCGGCTGATAGCCAGCGTTGTCCTTCGAAATGGGGAGCAGGTGATCAGCGCGGCGCGGCCAACCTCATGAATGCGGAGACCGTGCTGAGAGCTACGCGTCTCATTCGGGCCGGCGAGGTGATCGAGTTGGGACACGTCCTGACCAGCACAATGCCTCTGTCCGCAGGACGGCGCTTCGAAGTCGATACGAAGCGCACAACGTTTACTCCCCAGTCGAATCGCCGCGGCTCCAACGAGGAGCTTGTCATTGCGGAGATCGGTCAGGTCGGAACCCAATTCGACGGCTTTGCTCATCAGACAATAGGGAACAGCCTGTACAACTGTTTCAAGGTGGATGAAGTGTCAAGCCGTAACGGATTCACGAAGCTCGGCATCCAGAATGTCGGCGCGCTGGTGACGCGGGGTGTGCTGATCGACGTGGCCGCGCTGAAGGGTGTGGATATACTGGCGGAAACCTATGAGATTACGGTGCAGGATCTGCAGCAGGCTCTGGCGAAGCAGAACCTCACGCTGCAGGCCGGGGATGCCGTGATCATTCACACGGGTTGGGGCAAGCTTTGGGAAAAAGATAATGCACGTTACTCGAGGGGCAATCCCGGTATCGGCGTTGCCGCCGCGGAATGGCTTGCGCGTCAGAATCCGATGCTTGTCGGGGCGGATACGCCTCCTGTCGAGGTCTCACCGAATCCGGATCCGCAAATCTCTTTGCCGATCCATCAGATCATGCTGGCCGTCAACGGAATTCACCTGCTGGAAAATCTCAAACTCGACGAGCTCGCGGCGAAACGCGTCTACGAGTTTGCATTGATCATCGAGCCGTTGAAAATCCAGGGGGCTACCGGCTCCATTGTGGCGCCTATCGCGATTCGGTAAGAAATTAGCAAGAATTCTTTGATGCGCCCATTTGGCGTCATTCGCGTAATTCGCGGCTAATTCTTTTTCAGATCTGCATCATTGCGGTGCTGTCGCCGAATTTGTCGGCGCGGATGTCCAGTTTGTCGAGCATGGCCAGCAGGAGATTGGACATCGTGGTGTCTTTTGGATTGCGAAGGTGGCGGCCACCCTTCAGCCGGCCGGACGCGCTTCCAGCCAGAATGATCGGGAGCGGATTGTGATTGTGCTGGTTGGCGTCGCTCATGGCGCTGCCATACAGAACCATGGAATGATCCAGCAGGCTCCCGTCGCCGTCCGGTATGGCTTGAAGCTTTTCAAGCAGGTAGGTGAAGGTGCTGACGTGATAGCGGTTCAGCACGGCAAAGCGGTCCATGTTTTCCCGAAGATTGGAGTGGTGCGAGAGGATATGGAAGGCATCCCGCACTCCGCTCTTCGCATAAACGGCATTACTCAGTTCCTTCGCCATCAACAGCGTGGTGACTCGTGTAATGTCGGCCTGCCAGGCCAGGACCCAGAGGTCGAACATCAGCTTGATGTGCTGTTCGAAATCCTTGGGTATACCTGCCGGCGCGGACGGCACGTTCAAATCTGCGGAAATCTGCTGGCCCGCTTTCTCGACTCGGCGTTCGATCTCTCTCGCATCATTTAAATATTGATCCACGCGGCTGCGGTCGCCTGCGGGAAGCCTTTTCTGAAGAGACGATGCTTCTCCCATCACGGAATCCAGAAGACTCAGGGACTGCCCGCGGCGAGCCCGGCGTTCGGTATCCGTGCTCCCGTCGCCGAACAACCGTTCGAAGACCACCTGAGGATTGTTCTGCATCGGCAGCGGAGACGTCGGTCCCTGCCACGAAATCGTATCCCGGTAGGCGCAACTGAGGCCGTCGCCGCAGCTCAAACTCGCGTCTTCGATTCCCAGCTCGATGGATGGCAGGGGAGTGTCCTGTCCGATCTTCTGTGCAGCGAGTTGATCCATCGTGATGCCCAGATAGGCCTGCGTGCCGGCTTTCGCTTGAGCGCCGCTCAGAAACGCCGCCGCCGAGCGTGTGTGGTTGGAGGTAGCCGAACCACCTCCGTAGGCCTGCGGGTGGCTGAGATCGCTGATCACATTCACCCGATCCTTGAACGGTTTGAGCGGCTGGAGAATTTCTGAAAACTCAAAAGCAGAGCCTTCCGTTGCCGGCGTCCATTTGTCCATGGTGGCTCCGTGCGGAAAGTAAATGGCGCCGAACCTCGTGCGTGGCCTGGCGGCTGTCTGCGCCAGTGGAGTTGCAGCGGGGACCATCGACTCGAGAAAAGGCAAGGCCATGGTGACGCCGGCGCCGCGCAGGAACGTGCGGCGCGAAAGATGCTTCTTTGTGATGAACATTATGATTTTCTCCTCATCTGAAACGGCGCGCTCTTCACTATACCCAGAACGAGTGACGAGAAATTATAGTCTTTTGGCGCCGCATCGCGAACAATTCGCCGCACTTCGGGCATGTCATAGTACTGAACCACACGGCCCAGCGCATAGGTCAACAATTTTTCAGTCGCAGTCGTCACAAACGCCTCACGCCTGCCGAGAAGAGCTCGACGGAGGTCCGCGGGACCATTCAGAGGTGTTCCGTCCACGAGTTCGCCGGAAGCGTTGATCGGCGCTTTACCATCCAAGTCGCGCCACGTTCCGATTAGATCGAAGTTTTCCAGGGCAAAGCCGATCGGATCCATGATTTTGTGGCACGAGGCGCAGACAGGACTCGCGCGATGCAGCTCCAGGCGCTGCCGCAGCGAGGTGATCTTGACGGCTTCCTGGTCTTTGTCGAGATTTGTCTCGACTCCAGGCGGCGGCACGGGTGCGGGAGTTCCGAGAAGGTTTTCGAGAATCCACTTGCCGCGCGTCACCGGCGAAGTCCGATTACCAACCGAGGTCACAGTCAGGATGCTGCCCTGACCCAGAAGGCCGCGGCGCGGGTTGGATGCATCGAGGGTAACGCGGCGAAAGTAGCTCCCACGAATATTGGGTATCCCGTAGTGACGTGCCAGCCGCTCATCCACGAAGGTGTAGTCGGCATCGAGCATACGGACGATGCTTCGGTCCTCGCGGACAATGCTTTCGAAAAGCATCTCGGTCTCGCGCCTGAACGCCTGCCGGAGATTCTCGTCGAAATCCTTTGCAGCGGTCTCTACCTTGGAAAGCTCTCGCAGGTAGAGCCACTGGCCCGCAAAGTTGCGGATCAGAGCGTCCGACTTCGGATCTGCAAGCATCCGCTTTACCTGCTGTTCAAACACGCCGGGATCGCGCAGCCGGCCTTTGCCGGCCACATCGAGAAGCTCGTCGTCGGGAATGCTGCTCCACAGGAAAAACGACAACCGCGACGCCAGTTCGATATCGCTCACGCGATACGCCGCACCGTCCTTCACGCCTGCCGGGTCCTCTTCGACGCGGTAGAGGAATCGCGGGGCGACCAGGATCAACGCCATTGCCTGCTGGATGCCGATCTCGAAGTCTCCCTCTATGCGGCACTGCTGATAGAAACTCATCAATGCGTCGATTTCCGCGTCGAGGACAGGGCGCCGGAAGGCCCGGCGGGTGAGCGTCGTCACAATTTTCCGGGCGCATGGGGCTTCTTCACCAGCACTTGCGGGATAACAAACGAATATGCGGTGCCGGCTCGGCGTGTCGCCGGGACTGGCGGCACTGAACGGACCATTGATCACCACGCTGGTAATGCCGCCGGCAGCCGTGAACACCGATTTGATCCGGAAGTCCGAATACGCTTCGTCCACGCCGGCCGCCCTCTGCCGGTCGACGAGAGCCGCGCCGAGAGTGTGCGGTCCAGCCTTAACGGCAAGCCGGAAGTTGCGGGGATTGGCTACAGCGATCTTCTCGCCATCCATCGTGACATCGATGAGGGCGCCGCCCGTGCCGCCACCGAACCCTCCGCCGACGTTGAATTCGTATTCGGCATCCATCGGGAACGTATGCTGCACGAGCATACCGCCCCGCGTTCCGAGGGGCAGACCTTCAATGTGACGGTCCTGGGAGAGTCCGCTGGGGGCGGGATACGTGATTTGCGTCGGAATCAGTGTGCGATCGCCCACGGCGCGCCGGCTTATTTTCATCGCGGCGGAAACGTAGCCCTGGACAAGCGCCGGAGAGGTGCCGAGCGCGTCCGCG
>QHXD01000367.1:2191-8466 GCA_003223895.1 Acidobacteriota bacterium | reverse complement strand
CGAGACATCCACGTCCACCGCTAGCAGGTCCCGGATTGCATTGGCATATTCGCTCCTGTTGAGCCGATGCAGCGCGGGAGTTCCGGGATTTGGGCTGAGGGCCGCTGCGCGGTCCAGGCGCGTTTCGACTTCGGTGGCAAAGTTATCGAGTGCAGCACGATCGGGCCGGCGAGCGCCGCTGGGAGGCATCATGCCTGTTTTGATCTTGCGTACGACTTTCTCCCAGACCGCCGCGTTTTTTTCCACGTGGTCGAAGTCCATGGTATCGAGCATCAGGTCGGCGGTCTTCAGGCGTTGGTTGTGACAGGTGATGCAGTATTGAGTGAGGAACGGGGATGTGCTCTGAGCGGCGGCAACCTGCGCAACGCTGAAAATGATAGTCAGGATGAGGAAGAATGTCTGGAAAACGCATATTCCCCTCCTCGTGAGGAGGGGTGGCTGCGCCATTAATAAAAAGAATTCGTTCCGAAGCGGCGCAGACGGGGTGGTCGCTAACGAGTCACGTGACCTGTGAGCGACCACCCCGTCCGCGCTATCAAAGGTGGCTTCGCGACATTTTTTTGATGCGCGTCCACCCCTCCTCACGAGGAGGGGAATACTCTTTTCCTGAGCCTGGTTTCTCATTGCTTCGCCATCAATTTCTGGATCAGGGCCATCGAGCTCGGTTTCGGCTTCGCAGGATGCGTCGCAAGGAAGACGCCTTCCGCCCAGTTCAAGGGCGTGCGGCCTTCCTTATCTTTAACGTCGAGTCTTGCGCCCTTTTCAACCAGCCACTCCAGGATGTCATCCGATCCCCTGTTCGCGGCGCCCATGACGGCAGTAATACCCATGGAATTCACGTCATTGACACTCAGGCCGAGTTCGTAACAGAGCTTTACGGCCTCCAGCAAGGCCTTCGGCCCTTCGTCATAGGTCTGATCCACGACCCAGTTGACTCCCGCAGCCGCCATCAGGGCCGTGGTCCCTCCGAAAGTCGCAATCTTCGGATCGGCGCCGTACTTCAGAAGCAGGCGCATCACGGTCAGGTCGCCGGCCCACGCCGCTCTGAGGAAGGGCGTCTGTCCGGTGAAGTCGACCCATTCGAGGGTCCCCGTCGTCCGAAGCATGAATCTTCGAATCGGTATGCTCTCCTTCGTCCGGGCGTTCGGGTTCGCGCCGCGCTCGAGCAGGACCTTGATCAATTCGAGCAGGGGTTCCCGGTCAACTCCGTTTTCGAATAATCCGTTATCCACATCCATATTTCGAACTTCCACTGCCGCCCACAAGGGAGTCCGGCCGTACCAGTCCATCGCGTTGATGTCTGCCCCGTGGTCGAGTAGAAAGCGCGCTGTTTCAATCTGATTGTTGGTGATCGCCATTGTCGTTCACATTCGCTTTAGCCGCCACGAGGATGCGCGCAGCCTCCAGTCGTCCATCGCGGGCCGCATATAAGAGAGGAGTGAGCGCTCCGGGAATGGTGTAACGTGAGCCGCGGTCAGGCAAACCCCCGCGTACGATACCGATACCGTGACCGAAGCCGGGAACCGAATTCGGCAGCACCCAACCCGGTGTCTCGCCCGTTCTGGTCTTCGCATTCACGTTGGCTCCGCGGTCAATCAGAAGCCGGGTGACTTCGGCATGACCTTCCCTGACGGCCACCATCAGGGCTGTCTGTTGAAACGTCGGGTCTTTCGCATCGACGATTGCGCCGCGGTCAAGAAGAACCTTCACCGAAGCGAGATCGCCCACGCGCGCGGCAGTCATCAATGCAGTCTCACCCGTCGGATCGGCGGAGTTGGCATCGGCGCCGGCATCGAGGAGCAGCTGGATCATGGCAGCGTTGCCGTTGAAACAGGCGAGATAGAGAGGGGTTACGCCGTACCGGTCCGCAAATTTGGCATTCGCACCGGCGCGAAGCAATAGCCGGACTGTCTCCAGATCGTCCACGCGGATCATCCAGTGGAGAGCCGGTGTGCCGTCCCTTCCCGGGGCGTTGACATCGACTTTCTGTTGAAGCAGGGTCCGGACTGTTGCAGCGTCCTTCTTCATCGCTGCATCGGCCAGCCGGACATCGGTTTCCGGCGAGAAGGCCATCAAAGACACGATTAGTAGCAAAGCTGTCATAGTGCCCCAATTTTAAGCCGCGGATTCCACGGATTACACAGATTTTAATCAAAACGTGAAGCGCGCGACGAGCGTTCCCTGCCGAGGCAGGACCGGCGAGGTCGAAATGGTCGCCGGATTGATAAACCCGAAGCCGCCGGTAAGGGCCCCCGTCGCCTGATTCGTGGTCCTGGTGACGGCAAAATTCGTGTTGGCGGGGTCCGGCATCTCCGTGCGGTTGAAGATGTTGCTGAACTCCATCCGTACGGAAAGCGCTTTTCCTTCAGCGAACCGGAACGTCCGGCCCACACTGACGGACTCCTGCGGACGGCGCTGGAAGCGATAGTCGTTCAGGTAGATGGCCGTCGTACTGAACTGGCCGTCTGCAGGATTCGTCCAGGCGGCCGGATTCAGAACAAGATCCGTTCTTGGATCGACGCAATGGCAGTTCAGATCCTTGAGGAACAAAGGCTGATCCGGAACCCGGTTCGCGAACGTTCCGGTAAACCCCACGGGGTTGGCCGGATAAGTCCGGAAGAGATACGAATTGATGTTGGGCGTGTTCTGCGCGAAAGGAATTCGCATCGGCAAACCGCTGGCGTACTGAAGAACGGAGCCGATGGTCCAATCGCGGAGCACTTGGGATACGACTCTGTTCGCCTCCCATCTGGGCAATCTGTAGTTCACGGCGAGAATGCTGGTCAGCGGCCTGGAATACTGGGAAATGTGTTTGTTCTTCGACCGCTCGAATACATCGTTTATCGTTCCGCCTCCCGTATCGGTATCCGCGCCCATCGTTAGTTCCTTCTGCCACGTAAAGGCGTATGAAAAATCGAGCCCGCGCGATAAACGCTTCGTGACTTTCGCCTGCAGCGAGTCGTACCAGGTTCGGCCCAGAGGAGCGAACAGCGGGGCCAGGCCGTCTCTGAATTGCGGGAATGGCCGCAGTGACTGGGCAACGGTCTGGCTCAGCGGGAATCCGGGATACGGCGGCCTGTTGAAGCCGCGGGCAGCGGCGGCCGTTGAATCCAGACGAGAGATCAGCAGGGCCCGGTCGGCCGCACTGTTGAGGCTCAGGCCGCGCGCCGTGAGCATCTCCGGCGTCAGCGCGTTGTAATTGACCAGGTTGTTGTTGGGCCACCACGCACCGCGATTTCCCACGTAGGCCACCTCGACAGCAAGATTCGGGAAAATCTCACGCTGCAGGCCTGCGCTCCACATGAACTGCCGCGCGGGACGGCCCGCGTTTCGATCGATCACAACTGGAGGTCCGCCAAGCCCGGTGGGATTATTGGGAGGATCCTGCAATGTCATCGCTGCTTCGCCAAACGCCGGACCAAAGAATGGGTTGTCACCAGACGCATTCGCCGCGACACCGCTACCGCTTGCCGTGCCAGTGTAGATAGTGCCGAAGCCTCCACGAAATACCGTCTTCTCTGTAATCTGGTAAGCCACGCCAAGACGCGGCCCGAATGCATACGGATAGTTGCGCGCAAATTTGCAGTTGCATCGTCCGGGTCCGCTTCCCTCGAAGATCACGGCGCCCGGCTGACCGCCCGCCGTCGGGTTCGGCAGTGTCGGCGACAACGTCGGCAGCCGGCCGTATTGTTCTCTCAGGTAGGTGGAATAATCCCAGCGCAGACCGTAATCGAGCGTGAACTTCCGTGTGACCTTCAACGTGTCCTGTGCGTAGAAAGCCCACTGGTTCTTTCCCACTTGCGCGTCTGAAGGAACGGCGGCATTTCCCTGTTGAACAAGCCCCAGGAGGAAACTGGCATAGGGGAACCCGATGGTTCCTCCTCCGATGCCGGTCTGGTTGAGATACGGCAAAGCGGTCTGTTCTCCGCTGAACGTGTAAAGACCATTCGTGTATCGCATCGGAATTCGCCGCCGAATTTGTAGGAGTGATTGCTCTTGATCAAGGTCAGCGCGACGTTGCCTGCGGGATTGATCATGTAACTCTTCGATTGGATGGCATTGCCGGGACCCATACTCGCCATTCCACCGGTGCCGGTGCATTGGGGTGACATGCCGGAAGAACAAAGTCCGTTGATGGTGGGAAACCGCCCTCCCTGGTCTCCAAGAACCGTCGCCCCTTTCAACCCGAGCGACTTCTCGGAATCGTAATCCAGGACGGGAGAATTGTCGTTGAAGTTGTACTGGGTGTAACCCGCGCCCAGATGCAGCAAGCGGGTCGGCGATATGGTGTAGTCGAAATTGGCGCGTGACGTATAGGAAACTGTGAAAGTGCCGCGCGTCGCCGTAATCGGGAGCGGCAGTCCTTCAGATCCGTTTAACTGCTGCGAATACTGGGCGGCGGTTTTGTTGGTTCCGAAGTATCCGGACAGCTTTGCTTTCGGACTCAGGTATTCATCCCCTTTGATCGACCAGTTCGTTGTCACTCGATCGTTGGGGAACGCAGGAGTGTAATTGCCGGTCAGTGCGCCGGTGGTCGGCGCGGGTATCAATTGCTGGATAGTCTGCGCAACTTTGTCCATGCGATTCGCCGGGATGACGTTATTAGGGAATGGATCACGGATGATGCGGCCGTCCGGTGCCGCTCGCGTCGTGTTCGGATCGTAAATCGTGCCCTCCATGATCGGCCGGCCAAGAGGATCCGTGCCGAGCTGGCGTCCCGTGAGCGCCTGCCTGAAATCTCCCTGCCGATACGCGAGTGTCGGCACAGTGATCGGCTGATTATTGGTTACGAAGAACTCCCGGTACTGTTCAAAGTTGGCAAAGAAGAAAGTCTTGTCGCGGCCCTTGTACAACCCGGGGATCGTGGCGGGGCCGCCAAAGTTGAAGCCGTAGTCGTTCCGCCGGACGCGCGGCTTTGTATTGACGTAGGGGAAAGATGCGTTGAAGGCTTCGTTCGCGAGGTAATCGAAGCCGCCGCCATGATACTGGTTCGTGCCCGATCTCATGGTGATGTTGTACAGGCCGCCGCCGGCCTGCCCGTACTCGGCCGCGTAGTTACTGGTTTGGATGGCGGTCTCCTGTACGGCGTCGACGCTCGGCTGCAATGAGGCCGAGCTGAACGGGATGAGCTGATTGGTAGAGTCCTGGCCTTCGATGCGGACGGACTGCGTGTTTTGCGGAGCGCCGTTGATTCGAACCGTAAGTCCGCCATCCGGATAATAGGCACCCGGAAGCAGCTTTGTCTGAGACAGGTAAATCCGCAGGCCCTGGGTTGTGGCAGCGCCGCCTATGCCGAGTATCGGAAGCTCGTTCAGGCGAGCTGCCGGGATGATGTGACTCACCTCGCCGCTTTCCGTTCTCAGCAAAGTCGCATCAGCGGTGACTGTGACTTCTTCTGTGTTCGCTCCAACCTGAAGAGTCACGTCCACGCGCAGTGTCTGTGCGACCTGAACCGTGATGCCCTGCTGAATGTATTTCTTGAAACCCGGCAGCTCGACCGCCAGTTCGTAGACTCCGGCCGGTAACTGCACAAGCGTGTAGTTTCCTGTCTCGGTGCTGATCGTTTCGTACTTCGTCCCGGTTTGTGTGTTAGTCGCGACGATGCTGACCCCGGGAAGAACCGCCGATGATGAATCCGACACCGCTCCCGTGATCGTTCCGCGGTCACTTTGCGCGAGCGTGAGTGCCGGGTCGGACAGCACGAGACAAGCGACAGCTATAGTGAAAACGATCTTATTAGACATTCGATTCCTCTCCCCAAAAGCCGCAACCAGATTTGTCGAAATGGGTCAGACGAGGGTGTTCCCCTCCTGGAACAGGAGGGGTGGACGCGCATCAAGAAAATGCCGCGAAGCCTCCTTTGAAGGCGCGGACGGGGTGGTCAGTTCGGCGAAACGTAGGTGCGCCGGTCTGACCACCCCGTCTGCGCCGCTTCGGAACGCATCTTTATTCTTGATGGCGCAGCCACCCCTCCTGTCCCAGGAGGGGAATACCCTCGCCTGACGATCCTCGCTGACCCGCAAAAAACTTTGTCAAAACTCCTCTCAGAACATCAAGCGAAGCTGTGCTTTGAACTGGCGGAATTTCTCCGAATTCATCACCGTTTGATTTCCCTTGTCCTGGATAAACCCGAAGGGGACTGAGCTGTTGATGTTCAGGCCTGCCGGCGGGTTGTTAGTCGTAATGACCAGGTTGGGCACCGGATGGTTGAAGACATTGGTCGCATCGAACCGAACCTGCAGGGTTTTCGTTTCGGTGATTCGGACTGTCTTACT
>QHXD01000367.1:0-1951 GCA_003223895.1 Acidobacteriota bacterium | reverse complement strand
ACGAAAACGGTCCGACGACATCCGGCACTGAGCCGCCGTAGAGACCAGTGGGAGTCAGGGTCGTCTGCGTTGGATTCTGGTAAGTCGAAGCGATACTCACCGGCTGCCCGGTACTCAAGTTGACGATAAAACTTGTCTGCCAGCCCTCGGCCAACCGCGCCAGCCAACCCGAGCTGTTGCGTAAGAGCAGCTTGCCCGGTCCGAAGGGTAACTCGATCGTGCCGTAGGAACGGAAGTCATGAGTGACATGATTCGGACTGAGCCCGTAGTCCTTGTTCCTGTCCGTGGGATTCGTAAAGACGGGCGCCGTCAGCAATCCGTTGGCGATGTTCGAGCCGGTCAGTGGAGTTTCCAAAGACCTGGACCAGACATAGGTGCCCTGAAGACTGATACCTTGCGTCGGCCGCAACGTGCCCTGTACCTGCAGCGAGTGGCAGTTGGATTTGCCCGAATTCGTATAGTAGTTTGCATTGTTGAACTGCGGGTTGGCCGAAATCCAGTTTTCCGGGAACAATCCGGCGGGCACGGACGGGGCTCCCGCGACTGTAACCCCGCCTGGTACATTGATGCCCTTATTGGCTCGGCGCATCACGGTACCGCGCTCTCCTGCAGCTCCTGTGACAACCCCCGTGGCTCCGGTTCCGAATCCGTTGAAATAGTTGAGGGAGTTCGCAAGCGTCACATAGTCGCCGTTAGCGAGGGCATCCCTGAACGTCGTGTTCAACCGCAGCTGCTGTGACCCTCTTTGCGTCGTGCCGTTCACGGCAGGAGTCCCGGAAACAAGGCTCAATCCCATGAACAACTGGTCGAACAGCAAAACGTCCTCGCCGCGGCGTGTTCTTTCAAGCGCGTCGAAGAGGACGGGGTTGTAGAAGACGTCGGGGGAATTGAGATCGAAGAAATTGAACAGCTTTATGCCCTTCGTGCCGATGTAGCGGACATCCAGCGACAGGGTCTTCGAAAGCTCTCGTGTTACCGACAAAGTGAAGTTCTGAATGTATGGCGTCACGTAGTTCGGATCGAAAGCCGTAGCGTTCTGGTTCTGTTTTTGAATCGGAATGGGCTGCATCGGCAACGAACCCGGGGTTATCGGGATTTCCCTCGCCAGGTTCCGCGTGTCGAAGTAGCTGCCATCCAGCGGCCCCTGCGTCTGCGCGGTATTCGTAAAGCCCGCACTTACAAATATGGCATTGCTGAGTTGCCCGGCGTGCCCGCCTCCCGCATAAGTGACCTGGTATCCGCCGCGCACAT
This sequence comes from Acidobacteriota bacterium, assembly GCA_003223895.1. Classification (GTDB taxonomy): domain Bacteria; phylum Acidobacteriota; class Terriglobia; order 20CM-2-55-15; family 20CM-2-55-15; genus 20CM-2-55-15. Next base: position 700 of record QHXD01000367.1, on the reverse strand, counting down.
TGGTCTTGTCCTTTCCGAACCAGGGAACCGACCAGGCAAAGCCCACAGCGGGACCAAAATTGTTCCAGTCGTTCGGGTAGATGGATTTGTTGGGTTGTGAAGTCTTCGGGCCGACAAACTCCAGTTGCGTGATCAGGTTGAGATCCACACCATTGTCCGGACGCATCCAGCGGTCGAAGCTTCGACCCGAAACTCCGAACAGCGCCAGGCCGCCCCCGTTCATGGGTACCACCGACAGGCCCTGGCCTTCGTAGGGCACGCCATAAAACTCGTAGCGCAACCCGGCATTGAGCGTGAACGATGGATGCAGTTTCCAATCGTCTTTGAAGAACAGGGAGAATTCATTCTGATGGGGCTCGTTGATTTTCCTTTGCCTGTCGAGGTAACTCATCCACTTGTTCTGATGATCGGGTGACTGAATGAAGTAAATCTGGCTGGCGCTGGCAACGGAACCGGCAAGGAAATACAAGAGGCTGTTCGCCATCGTCTGATTGCTGGATAGCAAACCGGGAAAGTTGGTGGCGTTTGAAAACGCGGTAGTCGGAAGCGACGCCTGTGCGCCGCCCATGTCTCTGGGGATCGTCGGCGTTCCTGTCTCGGATCCGCGTGTGTAGGTGAACCGGACGTCTCCGCCACCTCTGAACCCGTGCTTACCCTTCGTCCAACTGATCGTGTCACCGTAGTTGTAGAGCGGCGTCTT
>QHXD01000366.1:5167-8018 GCA_003223895.1 Acidobacteriota bacterium | reverse complement strand
TGACGCACAAGTAAAACGACGGAGGAATCTGTGAACATGAAACTACTCGTGGCCGGTTGTGTGGCGGCCATGACGGTGGCCCTTGTCTCTGGCCAGACCGGTCAGACAGGGCAGCGGCCGAAGCCGGGATCCAATCCCGCAGCGAAGCCACAGGCCACGCCGCAGGCTGCGGCAGTGAAGGCAAAAGCTCCCGCTCCAGACGCCGCCGCGCAACGTGCACTCGTCGATCAGTATTGCGTAACGTGCCACAACGCCAGGCTGAAGACGGCGAATCTGCTGCTCGACCAACTGGACCTGGCACACCTGGGGGACCATGCCGAAGTCGGCGAAAAAGTCATCCGCAAACTTCGGGCGGGGATGATGCCGCCGACAGGAATGCGGCGGCCGGATCCGGCTACGCTTCAGTCGCTGATCCGCTGGATGGAGAATGAACTCGATCGTAGTGCGGTCACCCATCTGCCTCCGCCGGGCCTCCACCGCCTGAACCGCACCGAATACGCGAATGCGGTCCGCGACCTCCTTGGACTCGAGGTGGACGCCACGAAGTTCCTGCCATCCGACGATTCGACTCACGGGTTCGACAACATGGCGGGAACATTGACGATGTCGCCTGCATTGATGGAGGCATACCTCTCGGCTGCGGGAAAGATCAGCCGCCTCGCGATCGGCGATGTGAGCGCCCCGACTCAGGCCGTGTTCGACGTTCCTCCGGACACCGCGCAGAACTACCACATCGAGGGCCTGCCGTTCGGAACCCGCGGCGGCATTCTGATCAAATATCAATTTCCAGCCGACGGCGAATATACATTCAAGGTCAAGGGCGTCACGGGTTATTTCCAGGCCGTTCTGGGCGGGATCAAGGGTGAGCAACTCGAAGTCACGGTGGATGGCGAGCGCGTGAAGCTCTTCGATTGGGACCGGGAAATCGCAAACACGACCGGTAATGGCCGCGCAACTCCTCGCGTCCCGATCAAGGCGGGCCTGCACACGGTCGGTGTGACATTCCTGGCGACCAATGACGTGCCGGGTACCGAGTTGAACAAACCGTTTCAGCGGACAATGAACACGCCGGGATCCATCCCGGGATTTCTGTTCTATCCCCACGTCGGCCAGGTCTGGATTGAAGGGCCGCACAACGCCGAAGGCGCCACGGACAGTGCCAGCCGCCGCAAGATCTTCGTGTGCCGTCCGGCCAGCCCTCGCGACGAAACAACCTGCGCTCGCACGATCATTTCAACACTCGTGAAGCATGCGTACCGGCGCCCGGTGGCCGCGTCGGACGTGGGATCGTTGATGGAGTTTTATCTGGAGGGCCGGAGCGAAGGTGGAAGCTTCGATCAGGGGATCGAAACTGCGCTGCAGCGCATCGTTTTGGATCCGGGGTTTGTCTATCGTGGGGAACGCGAGCCTGGTGCGTTGTCCGCCGGCAAGAGTTATCGAGTCAGCGATCTCGCGCTGGCTTCCCGGTTGTCCTTTTTCCTGTGGAGCAGCATTCCCGATGACGAACTGATCGACATCGCTGCACAAGGCAAGCTCAAAGATCCAGCCGTGCTCGAGCAACAGGTGAAGCGAATGCTGGCTGATCCGCGGTCCGATGCGCTGGTCGCTAACTTCACGGGACAGTGGTTGAGCGTGCGCTCGTTGAAGACGAGCGAACCGGTCGTGAATCTGTTTCCGGACTTCGATGACAACCTGCGGAACGCGTTCCAGCGGGAGACGGAACTGTTCTTCGGCAGCGTCGTGCACGAGGATCGCAGTGTTCTGGAACTGTTGACAGCGGATTACACATTCGTCAACGAGCGGCTGGCAAAGCACTATGGGATCCCCAACCTGTATGGCCCGCAGTTCCGCCGCGTCACGCTGGCTCCGGAACTCGACATGCGCCGCGGCCTGCTGGGCAAAGGAGCACTCTTGACGGTAACGTCGCAGGCGGCGCGCACCTCGCCCGTGATCCGAGGCAAGTGGTTCCTGCAAACATTCCTCGGCGTGAGTCCGCCGGACCCGCCGCCGAACGTGCCGCAAATCAAAGAGAAACCAGAGGACACGACTGGAAACGCGAAGGCGCCGACGATGAGGCAGATAATGGAAGCCCATCATACGAATCCGAGCTGCAACACGTGCCACCAGATCTTCGAGCCGATGGGACTCGCGCTCGAAAACTTCGACGCCGTGGGTACCTGGCGGACCCAGGATGAGGGTTCCCCGATCGATGCCACCGGGGTCCTGGTTGACGGAACCAAGGTGGACGGCGTTGCGAGTCTGCGCGAAGTGCTGGTCCGTTATTCCGATACATTCGTGCGGGTCGTGACTGAGAGGCTGCTCACTTACGCCCTTGGCCGCGGAGTCGAGTATCAGGACATGCCGATGGTCCGGTCCATCGTGCGCGAATCGGCAGCCGGTAAATACAAGTTCTCTTCGCTCGTGTTGAATATTGTTAAGAGCGACCCGTTCCAGATGAATATGAAGACAGCGAACTAATAATATAGGGGCATCAACTATGTTTATTACCAAGAAGCATATTCCGCGGCGCACGGTTCTGAAGGGCGCCGGCGTGGCGCTCGCGCTCCCGTTTCTTGAAGCGATGGTGCCGGCAGCCACCGCACTGGCGCAAACGGCGGCCAACCCGAAACCTCGATTTGTCGGCTGCTTTGTGCCTCACGGCATGGCGCCCGGCTACTGGATTCCGGAGAAGGAAGGAACCGGCTTCGAGTTTACTTTCTGCTTCAAACCGCTCGAACCTTATAAGGATCACGTGACCCTCCTGAGTGGGTTGCATTCCCGGTCGGCAGAGCCTCCCCCCGGCGTGACGGGCGCTGACCACTGGGTTGCAGCGGCATTCCTGTGCGCGAAC
>QHXD01000366.1:0-5157 GCA_003223895.1 Acidobacteriota bacterium | reverse complement strand
AAAAGATCGGCCAGGATAACCTGATGCCGTCCATGCAGCTCGCCGTCGAGGACCCGGGTGCGAACTCGAGCAACTGCGGCGAGGGTTACAGTTGCGCTTACACGAACTCGATTTCGTGGTCCTCACCGACACAGCCGCTGCCGATGGAGTTGAATCCGCAGGTGGTGTTCGAGCGCATGTTCGGAGACGGCAGCACGATCGAGGAACGGGCCGCGCGGCGGCAGCGGAATCGCAGCATTCTGGACTCGCTTACGGACAGTCTCTCTCGTCTTCGGAAAGACTTCAGTCCATCCGATCGCGTGCGGCTGGACGACCACACGGAGAACGTGCGCGAGATCGAACGCCGGCTGGAAATTGCGATGAAAGCTTCTACCGTCGCACCGGCCGATATGACTGTGCCCGTGGGTGTGCCGCAAACCTTCGACGAACACATCAAGCTGCAGTTCGACCTGATGGCGCTGGCGTTCCAGGCCGATATCACTCGCGTCGGCACTCTGCTCTTTGCCCGTGACCTCACCGGCCGCACTTACCCCGAGTGCGGGGCGCCCACGTTGGGTTTCCATGGCGGAGTATCACATCAAGATGCTGGCGCATCTTATCGACAGACTGGCAAAGACCGAAGACGGCGATGGCACATTGTTGGATCATTCACTGGTTCTTTACGGAACCAACATGGGTAACTCGAATCAGCACCTTCACTACGATGTGCCGCATGTGCTGGTCGGAGGATTGAACGGGAGACTCAAAGGCTGGCGTCATCTGGCCTATCCCACGAAGACCGTGCCGACCGGCAATCTGCTGTTGAGCATATTGGACAAGTTCGACATTCACCAGGACAGCATCGGCGACAGCACGGGCCGGCTGGACAATTTGTAACACCAGGAGGCGATGATGAACGTGAAACGCACAATCGGAAGCTGTGCCCTGCTGATGTTACTTTCGGCGGCCGGCTTTGCTGCCGGCCGCAGCGATGTTGCAGACGCCGCCATGAAAGGCGATAAGGCCGCGGTTCGCAGTCTGATTCAGCAGAAGGCTGATGTGAATGTGCCTCAACCGGACGGTGCGACAGCGCTTCACTGGGCTGTGTACCGGGGTGACAGGGAGTTGGCAGACCTGCTGATTCGCGCAGGCGCGAATGTCAAAGCCGCGAACCGCGAGGGATCCACGCCCATGTGGCTGGCAAGCGTCAACGGAGATGCCGCCATTCTGTCGGCGCTGATAAGCGCCGGAGCCGATCCCAACGAACATCTTCCCCTGGGAAGAAGTCCTCTTATGGCGGCGTCGCGCACAGGCAATGTGGAGGCGATGAAGGTACTGCTCGACCACGGCGCTGACGTCAATGCAAAGGAGACGCTGCGCGGAACGACCCCGTTGATGTGGGCTGCGGATGAAGCCCATCCCGCTGCAATTCATCTCCTGATCGAACGCGGAGCGGACTTCAAGGCCCGCTCGAGTCCCGCCGAGCGTGGGCGAGGGCCCGCTCTTGGAAAAGCGAACGATCCCAGAAAGCAGGTCGCCGCGCAAGGCGCGGCGCTCGCCGCCGGGCAGGCGCTGGATCTGCTGGCGCTTCGTGCCGTAGCGGAGGGTGGTGCGGATGTTCAGGGCCAGCGTGGCGCCGCCGCTCAAGGGCAGCGTGGCGCTGCAGCTGCAGGTCAACGCGGCGCAGCTCAAGGCCAGCGCGGTGCTCCCGCTGCTGTCGATGAGGCTGCGCCCGACGGTCAGGACGATGCCGCCGTCGCAGCAGGACTTTTTCGCCGACGGCCCGAGCCGAAAGATGGCGGGGAACTGACAGCCCTGGCATATGCCGCCCGTTCGAACGATATCGAATCCATCAAGGTTCTCCTGGCGGCCGGGGCCGATGTAAACCAGGTGACGGGATACGGCTGGAGTCCCTTGCTTGTCGCCACGCAAAATCGGTACTACAAGCTCGGAGCATTTCTGCTCGACCATGGCGCCGATCCGAACCTCGCTAACAAAGGTGGATGGACGCCGCTATATCTTGCGACCGATAACCGCAACATCGAATCCGGCGACTATCCGGTCCGCAAAGGCGACATGGATCACCTGGATTTTATAAAGCTGCTTCTCGACAAAGGCGCAAACGTGAACGCGCGGCTCAAGGACAGCACCGAAACGCGAACGGTTTTCACGAACCAGTGGCTCGATGAGAACGGCGCGACGGCCTTCCTGCGCGCATCCCAGTCCGGCGATATCGTGCTGATGAAACTTCTGCTGGCCCGCGGCGCCGATCCGAAGATCGCGACAACATTGGGAGTGACGGCGTTGCACGTCGCTGCTGGAGTCGGCTGGGTGGAAGGTATCACCTACGAGTGGTCGGCGAAGGACACGCTCGAAGCCGTGAAGTTGCTGCTGGACCTCGGTCTGGACGTGAACGCACAGGCCGACACCGGACGCGTCGCACTGCACGGCGCCGCCCACAAAGGTCGTTCCGATGTCGTGCAGCTTCTCGTGGACCACGGCGCCAGGCTCGATGTCAGGGATTACGGGAATACGGACAACCGGGGCGGCAAGCTCGCCATTCATACGTGGCAGCCCGTGGATTATGCCGATGGTCTGGTCCGTGTCGGCGTGCAATCCGCGATTGCGCACCCCGAGACCGGCCTTCTCCTTCGTAAATTGATGACGGCCGCCGGGCTTCCTGCACCGCCGGTGGGTCGCACCCTGGAATCGATTTGCATCACCGACGCCTGCGATTAGTCTCTTTTCTGCAAAGCAGGGACTAGCCGCCAATGAATGACAAGTGACAATTGACTATTGACCATTGATAAAGCTTTATCAATGGTCAATAGTCAATTGTCACTTGTCATTCATTGGCGGCTAGTCCCTCTTGCTGTCGAATATTTCCGGCCAATAAAACGTCGCAATGACGTTCTTAGCGCTGCTCGTAACGATGACCTCTTTATAAGCAGGATTCAGAGTAGGTCCCGAGAAGTTAATACCAGTGATTTTCTGGACTGGAATTTTAAAGCGTGGGGCCACGTCGCCGGTATCGTCGATGCTCCAGGCGCAAATCGATCCTTCGGCGCAACTACTCACGATCATCCCAGTCGGAGGATGAACTTTGACCAGACCGCCACCCCCACCAAGGAGGGTCTTGGGACCCGCGATCACGGCTTTGGGTTTGGCGTCTCCGCTGGCGGTACGATCAAAAATCAACAGAGACCCGCGACTACTGACGATCAGGAGATTTCGGACGGGGTCAACGGCCATGTGGGGGAAACCCTGGCCCTTAGGCGTGGGAAATTGAAATTGTGTATTGGGCCCGCCGAGAATGCGTTTGGGCGCCACGTCTCCGTTTCCCAACCGGTCAAATACCAGGACCACACCTTTTCCGGGACCACCGCTTGTTGCAACACCAATATAGATCTCACCATTAACCGGATCCATGGCCATCTTATCGTTCCCATCGTAATCCGTGCCCTGTATCTGAGTGTTGGGTCCCTGGATGACTCGAACCGGAGGTTCCTCTCCCCCCGACCCTCCCTTGAATGTCAGGATCGCCTGTGCCAGAGGACTGTTCACGACAAGTTCATCGTGAGCCGGATCATATTCCATGGAATGCATGGTGCGGGTGATCAGCGTTTTTTGGCCTTCCAAAATTCTCACGGGAACCGTATTTTCTTTCGCCAACCTGGCGTAAGCCATAATTACTGGCGTGTTCACTCAGTTGGGTACCAGGTACTCTTCCCGCTTGCTGTCGTACGCCACGACCTGAGGCTTGCCGAACTTCAGCGACTTCCAACCGAGCGGCGCACTGCGTATGGTCCGGACGGGAGAGGCATTTCCATTCGCGGTCAGCGAATAGCAGGTGGCCGAAGAGTTACCCATGTTGGAAACCCACGCCTCTTTATTTTTAGTATCGATAGAGATGCCCGCGGGATGATCCAAACCGGTTTTGTCTCCTTTTATGACTTTCAACGGCGGGACGTCGCCGTTATCGGTCGCACGGAAAACGAGAACCGAATTTCCGACGTCGTTGGCGACCCACAGATTCCCGGTGTCCGGATCCAGCGAGAAAGCCCCCATCCAGTTCAACAACGTCTTCGGGCCTTGAATGGTGCGCAATGGAGCAGCGTCACCGTTCGCGTCGAGTGGGTAAATCGTAATAGAGGGGGGATAGTGTTTGCCTGAGCCGGCAACCTTGTAGTTACTCGAATTGCCCCAGTTACCGATGAACAACAGTTTCCTCTGCACATCGACGGCAACACCGTGAACGTCCGCGAGTCCTGTCTGTGGTCCTTCAATCACGCGCAGCGGCTTTTCACTTCCGGAAGCGCCCTTCCGGAATATCAATACCCTCGGAGGGTACTGATTCGTGGAGTAAACCTCGTCCTTCCCCTCATCGACCGCTATCTGGAACCCCCGATGAGGAATATTCAGGATGCGTAGCGGCTCGGTATTTCCCTGGGCGCCCGCGCGAAATGTGTATATCGCATCGGCTGTATCCATCGCCACGTTGTAAGTCTCGCCGTTCTTCGGATCGATGTAGACGCCGTTGTTGTACTCATTCCTGGTGTCGGGACCTTCGATCACTCGCTTCGGCCTGGTAGCGTCCACGGTCGGCGGTGTATTGTCCAGCCGATTGAATACCTTGATGCCGAACAAGTTCGTATCCTGCATGACCACTTCATCGCGTATGGGGTCTACGGCGATAGAACTGTAAATGGGATACGTATCCTTGATCACGCGAACCGGAGCCCGATTCACCTCGACTGTTTCTGCCGCGTATACCGATTTTTCCTTAAACGGCTCAAACAGGCTCTTCGACTCGAATTCCCCATACAGATTCGCAATGGCGCTGACGGGTTCGGGCCGTGCGCAGAAGTCTGCATAATCAGGCAGCTGTTCGATGGAAACCAATCGTGCGGAGCCAATGGACGGTTGTGAAGTGGTCTGCAACTGCTGTCTTGTGATTGCGTATCCGCAGAAGATGCCGAATACAATCGCAACTACTCCCGCGAGGATGGCGCTTTTAACCATGTTTCTTCTGCGCATAAGCCTCCATATACGTTGTCGGATTTACGTGTAACGTTACGCAGATGTGAACATGTCGGAGACTGTCGTGTCAAATTTCAAGTGGAGGATCTGAGTTGAAGGTGTGAGTTCCCAGCCGCGGAGCGGCGTTAGAATGTAGCC
>QHXD01000340.1 GCA_003223895.1 Acidobacteriota bacterium | reverse complement strand
CAGGAGCGGCTCGACGACGGTGCTGCAGCGCTGGCAATGACCCACATTGTGGAGCAGAGACTCCGTCCGCGAGAGCAACCCCTGCGCTTCAAGGTCGGCGACAACTCGCTTGCGCGCCTCGCTTCGATCCAGGCCCTGGTAAGGACCGCCCTCGGCCGTGATCTTCGCATCTTCGTTTATGACGCTGATCTGGGCGAGATTGTGGCGCTGACCCATCTCAAAGTCGGCCGGATCGTGCGCAGGTGTGACTTTCACGGCACCCGTGCCGAAGGCGGGATCCACGAGCGTGTCTTCAATTATCGGAATCTCGCGGTGCAGCAAAGGCAGGATCACGGCCTGCCCCTTGAACTGCTTGTAGCGGTCGTCTTTCGGGTTGACGGCGACGGCTGTATCTCCAAGCATGGTTTCCGGCCGTGTCGTGGCTACCTCAATGAAAGCGCCCTCGCGCCCCTTCAGCGGATATCGGATGAAATAGAGTTTCGCGTCGACGGGTTCGTAGATCGTCTCGAGATCCGACAGGGCCGTGCCGCATCGCGGGCACCAGTTGATCAGGCGCTTGCCCCGGTAGATCAAGCCTTCATCATATAAACTGACGAAAACCTCGCGGACAGCGCGCGACAAACCTTCATCGAATGTGAATCGTTCGCGCGACCAGTCGCACGAAGCCCCGATGCGGCGAATCTGCTTCAGGATGATTCCGCCGTATTGCTCTTTCCATTGCCAGACGCGTTCGATGAATTTCTCTCGTCCGAGGTCGTGACGCGTCAGTCCTTCTTTCTTGAGTTCTTTCTCGACGACATTCTGAGTTCCGATCCCCGCATGGTCCATGCCGGGAAGCCACAGGGTATTGAACCCCATCATGCGTCTCCGGCGCACGATCACATCGTGAACCGTGTGATTCAGCATGTGCCCCATGTGCAGCGAACCCGTGACATTCGGAGGCGGAATCACGATGGCAAACACGGGTTTCCTGGACTTTGCATCCGCGCGGAAAAAGCCTTTGGACTCCCACCACTGATACCAGCGGCCCTCCACTTCACGCGCGTCGTATGTCTTGGGGATTTCAGCTTTCATGCAATCGTTTCAATTCCTCTCGAACGACTTTCTCGGTGATGTCGGGCACGACGTCCCAGGCGATGCTCTCGATGACCTGCGTGGACAGCTTCTGAATCACACGATCTGCAATCCGATCGATCTCTTCCTCTGTCATCGATCCGGCGGGACCCGTGAAGGCGGCTGCCGCAGGTTCTTCGTCGTGGAAGATCTCGCCCAGACCGAGCAGGTCGGAGTCCTCCTGCACCTTCTCTGCAACAACAGGCGCCTGTGGCGCCGGTGGCGCGGCCTCCGCCGGGAGGATAGACAGCACCAGCTCCGTTAGAGCGCCCGGCTCGAACGGCTTCGTAATGTTCGCGGTGGCCCCTGCCTGTTTCGCATTCTCTTCATCGAAGGCGTCGAAGGCTCCAACAAGAAGGACCACAGGTGTTGTACCGAGCGTGGGATGATTCCGAATGTAGCTGCAGACTTCGTATCCATTCTTACCCGGCATGTAGATATCCGCCAGAACCACGCTGGGGCGCACTTCATCGAATTTCTTAATGGCCGCCTCGCCATTGCTCACGGATACGATTTCGAAGTCTCCGTCTGCAAAGGTTTGCGTAACGAGGCGCCGAATCGTTGGGCTGTCGTCAGCCAGAAGGATCGTTCGTCTCATATTTTTTGAGAAGCCAGAAGCCAAGAAGCCAGAAGCCAGAAGCAGGATCTGCCCCTTCTGGCTTCTGGCTTCTTGGCTTCTGGCTTCCGCTTCCTCCGGTTACTTCTTTGCCGGTGCCTTGGCCGGTTGTACCACTTTTGGATCGAGCGTGAACGTGCCGCTGCCGTTCTTGTCCGTCGGCTGCTCGCCAGAACCCTCCTCAGAGGCCGCTTCCGTATCGGTAGGAACCGGAGGCCGGCGGCTAAACACGCCGAACATCTTTCCGAGGATTCCTTTGTCATCGCGCTGGGCCTGTCCCGCGCGCGCCAGAGCGACAGGATTCGGCTCCGGAATCGGCTGGTTCATGGCGGTTAACCGTTCCTTCGCCTCGTTGACGTGGTCCGAGAGCGGATATTCGCTCACGATGCGCGCATAGTAGATGGCGCTCTCGGGGTTATTGGCATGCCGGAAGGCTTCCGCAAGATTGAAGAGTGTATCCGGGGCCCTGGAAAAATCAGGATACTTCTTCAGGATTTCCTGGTAGCGATCCACCGCCGCCGGATAAGACTTTCTCAGCAAATAAAAATTGCCGATCTTGAGCACACCGTCGGCGAGAACTTCCTGGACCGCACGTAGCTTCGTTTTAGCCTCGTCGAGTAGAGGACTGTCTGGATAGGTTTCGACCATCGTCTTGAATTCGGCCTCGGCGAGAAGCGCCTGCGTCCGATCCCGGTCGGCCTTTTCCATCCGCCGGACATGAGTCATGGCGACCTTTAACTGAGCATCGTCGGCCAGTTCACTTGTAGGAAAGAACGTAATGTAGTCCTTGAATTCCGCCTCAGCCTGGTTCATTGCCCCGCTCGAATTTTCGCGATAGAAGGATTCGGCGAGAGCGTACTTGGCTTGCGGCAGAAACTCGCTGTCGGGATACGTGTTGATGAGCGTCTGCAGAGTCAGCCGCGCAACGGTAAACTTGTTTTTGTCCAGATCCCGCTTGGCGCGGTCAAAAAGAACCTCATCTGGCTCGTCCAGGTTATTGCCCGGTGCATCCGTCGCTACTTTCTTTCCGCCGCAACTCAGCAGAAGGCAAAACAATGGCAAAATCAGAAGCTTCCTCATTAAAAACCTCTAGAGCTAAATATCGGGCTGACTAAGGGTTACAGGACTCCCACCCCTCTCAAACGTACTTAGCATGATAGCCGAGCGGTGCTGCTATTTCCAGCATTTCCTTGATTTTCCGGGCAGGATCAGGCGCATGGAAAATGGCTGTTCCGGCCACCAGAACCTGAGCGCCGGCTGTGATGACATCAGGCAAGTTATCGGTATTAATCCCTCCATCGACCTCGATAATACATCGATAGTTGCGGCTTTCGATGATCTGCCGTGCCTGGCGGATTTTCTCCAGCGTATACGGAATGAATTTCTGGCCCCCAAAGCCAGGGTTCACACTCATGATCAGTACCATATCAGCCAAACCGAGGGCATGCTCGACGGCCACAAGTGGTGTTGCTGGATTAATTGAGACTCCGGCGCCAACGTTGTGTGAGCGGATAAAATTCAGGGTGCGATCCAGATGGACCGTTGCTTCAGCGTGGACGGTCAACATGTTCGCACCGGCATCGACGAAGGCCGGGATGTACTTATCGGGATCGGAGATCATCAAATGCACGTCCAGAGGCAGTTTGGTCGCCTTCCGGATGGATTTCACGACTGGCGGGCCGATGGTGATGTTCGGCACGAAATGGCCGTCCATCACGTCCACATGGAGCAAATGGGCGCCTGCCTCCTCCACCGTGCGGATGTCTTCACCCAGCGCCGCAAAGTTCGCCGAAAGGATCGACGGGGCGATTCGAATGCTCACTGGCTCACGTCCAGGAGAATAAGGTCCGATTTCGATATCCGATAGCCGGCCTGCGGCTTCTGCTGAATAATGACGCCGGCATCGACCCCCGGGTACTTCCTGTAGTTGATTTTCCCAATCTTGAAACCCTCGTTCCGTGCGCGAGTCGACACAACTTCGGCGGGCTTGCCTATCAGATCGGGCATGATGAAGTCTTGCGCCGGCGGGCCAAGTGAAATAAGGACGTTCACTGACGGATCGCTCCCCTCTTCGGTACCTGGCCTCGGTGATTGGTAGGTCACGGTGGACGGTTCGCCCTCCGGTGTGTGGGCGTACAACGTGTTGCCCATCGTCAGCCGGCGCTGGGAGAGCGTCAACTGTGCCGCCCGAAGGCTGGTTCCCGCCAGATTCGGTACAGCGAATCGGCGTGGGCCCACGGAAAGGAGCACCCTGACGCTGCGGCCTGTCTTCAGCCTTGTGCCGCTGGGGGGAATCTGCTCCAGCACGTGGCCCTCAGGTATCTCGGAGCTGAAACGCTTGCTGGAAACAACCTTCAAGGTCAAGCCGTTCCTGGACAGGATGTCCGCCGCCTGGTCTTCCTTTGTCCCTATCAGCGATGGCACCACCACTTCACGCCCCCGGATGGCGAATCGCATCGCCGTCAGCGCGCTCAGGATTCCGGCAACGCACAGGATGGCCACCATGAGCGTTATACCGGACCAGCGTGAAAACTGGCTCTCCTGCCGGGGCCTGGGCTCGGGTTCGACACTTTCGATTTCGGGATCTTCGCTCTCGCTCATGTCACTCCATTATCCATCACGGGGTCGAATTTTTCACCAGCCCGGATGCGCGCGCCATTCGCAAAGTCCGGACCGGAAACGGGCTTTCGGTTTTCCGGTTGTATCAGGAGAATCTCCAGCAAGGCCGAGTCGCCGCAGACAACGGCCAGCGAGCGTTTGGCACTGACCAGCATTCCGGCCTCCGGATTCGGATGCACGCCACCAACTTTAGACGCGAGAATCTTGCAAGTTCCGCCTCGAAATCGGGTGACCATTCCCGGCCATGGATTGAAAGCTCGGATACGATTGTGGATGTCCGCAGCCGGCATCTTCCAGTCAATAAAGCCGTGCTCTTTCGTAAGAATCGGCGCCAGGCTCGCGCCGGAATTGTCCTGCGGGCGTGGCTCGAGGGTCCCACTCAAGATTCCCTGCACTGTGTTCGCCTGCACCTATCACTCCAAGGCGATCGTACACTGGCTGTACGGTCTCCTCAGATCCAATGGGCGTCTCTTCACAGAGAAAGACCGGCCCGGTGTCCAGTCCTTCATCGAGCTGTATGGTGCAAACTCCCGTTTTCGTCTCCCCGTTCGCAATCGCCCAGTGAACGGGCGCCGCGCCGCGGTATTTCGGAAGAAGCGAGCCGTGGAGGTTGATGCAGCCATACGAAGGGAGCTTGAGCAACCATGAAGGAAGGATCTTGCCGTAGGCGACCACAACGATCATCTGAGGGGCCAGCGCCTCGAATAGCGCGCGTGTTTCATCGTTCTTCAGGGACCGGGGCTGGTAGATAGGCAAGTGCAGGTCAAACGCAGTCTTCTTGACCGGCGGTTCCTGGAGCGCCTGGCCGCGGCCGCTGGGTTTGTCCGGCTGCGTAATAACGCCGGCGATTTCGTAACCTTTTTCGAAAAGGCCCCGTAGTGTGGGCAAAGCGAATGTCGCGCTGCCCATGAAAGCGAGTTTTATTCCCACTTGCCCTGTTTGATGAGCTTCCTGATTCGGCGCTTGATCATGTCGCGCTTGACGAAACTGAGGTGATCCAGAAAGAAGACACCGTTGAGGTGATCCATCTCGTGGCTGAAAGCGCGAGCCAGGAGATCAGAACCTTCGACAATGATCTCCTTTCCGTTGAGGTCCACGCCGCGCAGAACAACTTTCTTCGGACGGACGACGGTCGCGGAAAATCCGGGAATACTCAGGCACCCTTCTTCCTCGTACTGTTCGCCTTCAGTCGCGATGATTTCCGGATTAATGATGGTAATGAGATGGTCCGCCTTTTCACCGGCGCTTGCATCCGTCACCATAATGCGTTTGGACACGCCGACTTGCGGGGCAGCCAGACCCACGCCCGGCGCCTT
>QHXD01000339.1:21422-21848 GCA_003223895.1 Acidobacteriota bacterium | reverse complement strand
AGGGTACGTTCACGTTGCCGCTCACGGTAGTGTCCGAAGACTACTTCAAGGTGCTCGGGCTGAACCTGACCTCGGGCCGCCTGTTCGACAGCACCGACAACAGCACGTCGCTGAATGTAGGCGTCATCGACGAGAAATTGGCCGCGCGCTACTGGCCTGGCCAGGAAGTCCTGGGCAAGCGCGTCCAATTGAATCCGACGGACAATGGCCCCTGGCTCACCATCGTAGGGGTCGTTTCTCATGTGTCAGACGGGCCCTATGGCTCCGACGTCGGGGTCATCTACCGGCCATTGCGCCAGGCCGTGCCGCCGGAATTCCGACTGCTGGTCAGAACGCAGAACACAGCCACCGACATCCGAGCCGCGATACGAGCGGCGGCCTTTGCGGTCGATAGCGATTTGCCATTGCAGAACCTGCAAACGCTCG
>QHXD01000339.1:5411-21349 GCA_003223895.1 Acidobacteriota bacterium | reverse complement strand
CGCAACGCACGCAAGAAGTGGGCATACGCCGCGCGCTGGGAGCCACGGCATGGCGCGCCACGTCGATGTTCACGCGCGAAGGGACACTGTATCTGGGCGTGGCGATTGCCGGCGTCGGCCTGGGGATCATGATGATGACCCTCCTCAGTGCAGCGATTTCCAATATCTTCGATTACGTAATCCTGGCGACCCTGGGAGTTGTTCTTCTCATGGCGGTCGTCATTTTTTCTGCGTCGTATTTGCCCACTCGCCGTGCGGTAGCTTTGGAACCGGGCGATGCGCTGCGTTACGAGTAACCACCTTTTAGAGTAGCCACCTTTTAAACTCCACCGTTTCAGGAGCGAACCAATGACCACTCAGCCCCTCATTAATCTGCAAGGTATCAAGAAAATCTTTTACACCGAGGAAGTGGAGACCACAGCGTTGAACGACATTCACCTCACGATCGATCATGGTGAATATGTCTCGATCAGCGGCCCGTCAGGTTGTGGGAAATCCACGCTATTGTCGGTGATGGGACTGTTGAACTCCTCCACAGAAGGGAAATACTTTCTCAACGGCGCAGAAGTAACGGGTTTGCGCTCATCCGAGCACGCCCGCGTGCGGAACCGTGAGATTGGTTTTATCTTTCAGGCGTTCAACCTGATCCCCGACATGAGCGCATTCGAGAATGTCGAACTGCCATTGATCTTTCGCAACGACCTCACCCGGAAACAACGGCACGAGTTGGTCATGGCGGCGCTGGAACAAGTGAATATCCCCGAGCGCCAGAAGCACTTCCCTGCACAACTGTCCGGTGGTCAACAGCAACGTGTCGCGATTGCCCGTGCTCTGGTCGGCAAGCCCAAGGTTCTGCTCGCGGACGAGCCTACGGGCAACCTGGATTCCAAGAATGCACGGCTCGTCATGGACCTGTTGGACCAGCTGCACAACCAGGGCAGCACGATCGTAATGGTCACGCACGACCCGCGCTTCGCGGAGCGGGCCGATCGACAGGTCTCGCTGTTCGACGGAAAGATCATGGATGATCGGCGCCTTCCCGCCAGTTCCACCGCCGTAACAGTCGGCGTGACCGCGTGAATTTGTCTTCCAGGAGCAGAGAGTGAAGTCGAAACTTGTCATGACGAAGATCGAAATACTGAATCTCATCGCGCTGCATACGCGAGAAATACTGCCAGGCCTCGACGCGCATCAGTTTGTCGCGTCCGACCGTCTGGTCGACCTGGGCGCCAATTCAGTGGATCGCGCCGAGATCACGATGCTCGTGCAGGAATCCCTTGGCCTATCGGTTTCGCGCGTGGAAATGTTCGGACCCAGGAATATCGGCGAGCTGGCTGAGTTGTTCCTGAAGAAACTCGATGCCGCATAAAACGGTTGTCGTTAGCGGGATGGGCGTCATCTCGGCCATCGGGCAAGGCAAGGCTGCGTTTGTGAACGCGTTACTCGACGGTGAGACGGCTTTTGGCGTGATGCAGCGCCCGGGCCGCCAGGGGGAGTCCGCCTATCTCGGCGCCGAAATTGGCGAAATCACGTTTTCTACAGGTATCGCCAGACAGACGTTGCGCGCGGCCTCGCTGTCTGCGCAGGCGGCGCTGGTTGTGCTGGAAGAAGCGTGGACCGAGGCGCGATTGTCCGACGTCGATCCCCGCCGTATCGGCTTGATTGTCGGCGGGTCGAACGTTCAGCAGCGCGAGTTGACGCAGGTTCACGAGACCTATCGCGACTCTTCGGCCTTCCTGCGGCCGACGTACGCGTTGTCGTTCATGGATTCGGATCTGTGTGGCTTTTCCACGGCGCACTTCGGAATTCGCGGTCTGGCCTATACGGTAGGCGGCGCGTCAGCAAGCGGTCAATTGGCAATTGTTCAGGCGGCGCAGGCAGTACTCACGAATCAAGTCGACGTGTGCATTGCGTTGGGCGCGTTGATGGATTTGTCGCATTGGGAGTGCCGGGGCCTGCGCGCACTCGGTGCGATGGGATCGGATCGCTATGCGAACGAGCCCGCGCTCGCGTGTCGTCCTTTCGACCGCGATCGCGACGGATTCATATTCGGCGAATCCTGCGGCGCTGTGGTCATCGAGTCGCTGGAATCGAGTCAGCGTCGAGGTCTGGAGCCGGGGAATCACGATGGACGGCAATCGCAACCCTGATCCATCGCTGGACGGAGAAACGGAGGCGATTCAGAGCGCAGTCGATGCTGCCGGATGGACACCGGCACAGATCGACTACGTCAATCCGCACGGTACTGGTTCGATCGTAGGGGACGAAACGGAGCTGAAGGCACTGCATGCGTGCGGATTGGCCGGTGCCTGGCTGAACGCGACCAAGTCCCTGACCGGCCATGGCCTGAGCGCAGCTGGTACGGTTGAAGTGATTGCTACCTTGCTGCAGATGCGGGCAGGCCGGTTGCATCCAACTCGCAATCTGGAAAATCCCATCGACCTGACACTCAATTGGGTGAACGACCAGTCGATCGATCATCCGATCGAGAATGCGCTGACCTTGAGCATGGGGTTCGGCGGGATCAATACGGCGCTGTGCTGGCAGTGCAATGATTAGCGATGACCATCGAGACCTACGAAACCATTAGAGTTCAGTTTCAGGAGTCGATCTGTTTTTTACAGATCGACCGGCCCGAGGCGAACAACACGATCAGCAGTCAGCTCGTCGCTGAGTGTCATGACGTCTTGTCTGCGTGCGAGGAGTCCGCGACTGTCGTAGTTCTGAGCGGCTCGCCGGAAGTGTTTTGCTTTGGCGCCGATTTCAAGGCCATCGCCGGCACATCGAAGAATGCCGGCGAACAGGACGGCGGTCCCGGACCGCTGTACGACTTGTGGCTGCGCCTGGCAACCGGTCCGTACGTGACGATCTCGCACGTGCGCGGCAAGGCGAATGCCGGAGGCGTGGGATTTGTCGCGGCCAGCGATATCGTGCTCGCCGACGAAACCGCACAGTTCAGTTTGTCCGAGTTGCTGTTTGGGCTGTACCCCGCCTGTGTCCTGCCGTTCCTGATACGCCGCATCGGATTTCAGAAGGCGCATTACCTCACGCTGATGACCCAGCCCATTTCGGCGAAGCAAGCCTGCGAATGGGGATTGGTGGACGCATGTGAAACCGGGAGCGAAACTTTGTTGCGCCGTCATCTGCAACGGTTGCGGCGACTGTCGAAGACCGGGATTCGACGCTACAAAACCTACATGAGCCGCATCAGCGTGCCGTTGCAGGATCTGAAATCACCGGCGGTTGCCGCCAATCTGGAAGTATTCGCCGACGCCGATAATCTGCTGGCCATCACCCGGTACGTCGAACGAGGCGTATTTCCCTGGGAGAAATCGTGATGGTCCCCGAGAAGGTATTCATGTTCTCAGGCCAGGGATCCCAGTACTTCCACATGGGAAGGGCTTTGTACGATGGCCACGCCGCTTTCCGCGAGTGGATGGTCCGGCTCGACGATATTGCGCGGCGGTCGTCAGGCAGATCGGTGATCGAGACTCTCTATTCCGACGTGCGCGCCAAGGGAGATCCATTCAAGCGCACCTTGCTGACGCATCCCGCGATATTCATGGTCGAGTATTCGCTCGCGCAATCCTTGATGCACGCGGGCGTAAGGCCGGACATGGTCCTTGGCGTCAGTCTGGGGTCTTTCGCTGCAGCGGCGGTGGCAGGTTTCATTGACGTCGAAGATGCTTTGACCGCCGTGATTCGACAGGCGATTGCGCTCGAGGAATGTGGCGAACCTGGAGGTATGACCGCTGTACTGGCGGATCCGGCGCTGTTTGCAGAGGATTTCCTCAGCAGTCGCAGCGAATTGGCGGCCGTCAATTTTTCCTCGCATTTCGTCGTATCGGCAAGACGGACGGAGCTCGGCGAGATCGAGGCTGCCTTGAAGAAGCACAATGTAGCCTATCAGCAGCTCCCGGTTTCTTTTCCCTTTCATTCGAAGTGGATCGATAAAGCGAAAGCCCCTTTCGAGTCGTTCATGCGGTCGATCCGGCGCAAGCCGGGCCGATTGCCGCTGGTATGCTGCGATCAGACGGCAATTCTGTCCGACCTGTCCGAAGACTTTTTCTGGAATGTCGTGCGCCGCCCTATTCGCTTCCGCGAAACGATAGCGCTACTGGAGCAGCAGGGAGGCCGCCGATACATCGACGTCGGCCCTGCCGGTACTCTGGCCACGTTCCTGAAGTACAGGATGTCTCCGACTACCAGGTCGACGGTTCACGCGATTCTGACGCCCTTTGGCGCTGACCAGAAGAATCTGGCGGCCGCGTTGGCGTCGATCCGAAATTAACTCCACGCCGAAGACAAGCCGAATGCGAGTATTTGCCCTCTCGGACATCCACATCGACTACGAGGTGAACGCCAGGTGGATCAAAAATCTGTCCACTGCTGAATATCAGGACGATGTGCTCATTCTTGCCGGCGACGTGACCGATACCTTACGACTGCTCGAGTGGTGCCTCGGCACACTCGCGAAGCGTTTCAAAAAAGTGATGTTCGTCCCGGGAAACCACGAATTGTGGGTGATACGCGAAGGCCGCGAAAAGAATTCATTGCAGAAGTTCGACGACGTCTGCGCCGTGGTCGAATCGAGCGGTGCCTCGATGCAGCCGTTTTGTGATCGGGGCGTGTCGATCATTCCGCTGTTGACGTGGTACGACTACTCCTTCGGCGAGCAGAGCGAAGAGCTGAGGGCGATGTGGATGGACTACCGCGCCTGCCGCTGGCCGAGCGGACTCACGGAAAAAGACGTCGCGGCGCACTTTGCCTCGTACAATGACAAACACTTCAGCCGGGCGGGCGACAAGGTCATCACCTACTCGCACTTTTTGCCGCGCATCGATTTGATGCCCGAGTTCATTCCATGCTCAGGCAAGCTTCTATATCCCATTCTGGGCTCCGCACAATTGGATCGCCAGTTGCGAAGGCTCAACGCAAACATTCACGTCTACGGACACAGCCATGTGAACCGCCAGGTGAAGATCGACGGCGTGTCGTACATCAACAATGCGTTCGGCTATCCGCGCGAAACCCGGATAACGTCGAAGCGCCTGATGTGCATCCATGAGTGCTAGCATCCCTCTCACGCCTGCCGAGATTCATGTGTGGATCGCTTCTTACGATGAGATAACCGACGAGCGCCTGCATGCAGCCTATCGCGAACTGCTCGATGCTGCCGAGAAGGAGCAGGAGCCCCGGTTTTATTTCGAAAGGGATCGGCGTCGGTACCTGGTTACGCGGGCATTGGTGCGGACAGTATTGTCGCGCTACGTGTCCATCCATCCCACGGAGTGGATCTTTTCCACGAATGCCTATGGTCGCCCCGGCATCGTCAATGTGCAGGCGAAGGATGCAGGTTTGTCGTTCAATATTTCGCACACCCACAGCTTGATCGTCCTGGGGGTGACCAGGCGTCGCGCTTTAGGGGTGGATGTCGAGAATGTCCGCGCCCGTGAGATATCGATTGACATCGCGGATCACTATTTCGCGCCGCAAGAAGTGGCGGCCCTGACTGCCGTGGCGCCGCATCAACAGCAGTATCGGTTCTTCGAGTACTGGACGTTCAAGGAAGCCTACATCAAGGCGCGTGGCATGGGCTTGTCCCTGCCCCTCGACAAGTTCAGCTTTCGCTATCACGACGATCATGCAGTCGAGATCGCAATTCATCCCGAGCTGGCCGACGACCCAGCGCGCTGGCAGTTCTGGCAGTTCAGGCCAACGCCGGAATATCTGGTGGCGATATGCGCCGAGCGAGTCGATGCTCAATCTCCGCGCCTGATCGTCCGGCTGACAATTCCAATGCTTGGCGAACAACCATTCGCTCCGAAATTCCTGCGAGTTTCCAATTAATCATAAGAGGAGAATTAGATGATCGCTTTTGTATTTCCTGGTCAGGGTTCACAGAAACGCGGCATGGGTCAAGGCTTGTTCGATGAAGTGCGCGAATATGCCGCGGTCGAGAAGGACGTGGACGCGATTCTCGGCTATTCCATGCGCAAGCTGTGTTTGGAAGATGTGGGGAATCGGCTGAAAGAAACGCAATTCACCCAGCCCAGTCTCTATGTCGTCAATGCACTGCATTACTACAAGGCTATCAGTCAGGGCACGCGTCCTGCCTATGTAGCAGGTCATAGTCTGGGCGAGTACAACGCATTGCTCGCGGCGGGCGTACTTGATTTTCTGACCGGGCTGCGGCTGGTGAAGAAGCGTGGCGAACTGATGTCGCAGGCAAAGAATGGCGGCATGGGAGCGGTGATTGGTCTGGGCGCCGACTCGATTGCGAGGGTGATCAAAGAGAACGGGCTGGCGAGTCTCGACGTCGCCAACTTCAATACGCCGTCGCAAACCGTGGTCTCGGGTCCCGTCGACGACATCAAGCGCGCGGGTCCGCTCTTCGAAAAAGCAGGCGCGCAAATGTACATGCCTCTGCAGGTCAGCGCCGCTTTTCATTCACGATATATGGCAGATGCCGCGAAGGCATTTGCTGATTTTCTGGCGCCGATGTCTTTCGCTGCGCCGAAAACGCCCGTCATTGCCAACGCGACCGCCCAGCCGTATCCGGCCGGCAATGCATCGGAATCGGTCAAGTCGCTGCTGGTGAATCAGATCACTAATTCGGTGCAATGGACTGAAAGCATACATTTCCTTATCAGTCAGGGCGTCACGCAATTCAGCGAAATGGGTCCCGGAAATGTATTGACGCGAATGGTGCAACAAATTCAGCAACAGATGCTCGTTAGACCGCACGCATGAGGGCTCCCACCCGTACTCGCGCTGCTTTCAATCTGCTATTCCCGAGCTAACCTCCATTCCCGACGTCGATACGATCGCCGGTCTCATCACAGATCTGGTGGCCTATGCGGCCCGTCAAACCCCGGACTCGATCGCCGATGCGAGCCTGGATGCGTTTGGCATCGAGCATAGAATGCTCATTCTCGGAGGCATACACCGCTGTTTCGGCGTGCAAGTGCCCCCGTCCGAGATCCGGACGGACATTCGCACCGTCCGCCAGCTTTCCCAGTTTCTCGGAACTTTTGTCCACGGCGTCTTACGAACCCGAAGACTCGAACCTCGGTCGTCGGCGCCGCGACGGTTGCTACTCGTGGGCAATGCCGTGCCAGAACACGAGCAGGCGTTTGCGCGGCGCGGCTGGCGCGCGACGATGCTCACACATTACGACGTCGCCCACGACGCGGGTCCCCCGGTAGGCGTCATCAATGGCGTCATTGACCAGGTAGAGGCGGCCGATTGGGCCAAACCGTTCGACGTGGTGGGACGCATCGTCGACCTTTACGCCGCTGCGCATATCGAACGCGTGGTTCCCGTTGACGAATTTGCCCTCTTGCCTGCGGCCCTGGCGACAACTCAGCTGAGGATTCCCGGCCTCTCTGTGCGAGGGGTCCGCAACACCCGCGACAAGCTCCACATGCGCCGCGCTCTCGAGCAGGCCGGATTGGCCCAGGTTCGCTACGCCGCCTGCCATGACCTTGCCCAGGCTCAAGCATTCCTCGAGCGAGTCGGAGGACCGATCATCCTCAAACCAGTTTCGGGCACAGGAAGCGATGGAGTGAGTCTTATTAGAAGCGGGGAGGAGCTGGTTTCTGCCTTCCAGGTGGCCATGGGTGCGGATGGCTTTGCCGGCATCCTCTGCGAAGAATACATAGAGGGACCCGAGGTCAGCCTGGAAGGCTACAGCGTGGACGGGCGCTTTGTACCTGTAGCGCTCACGGACAAGCTCACTGATGAGCGTTTCCTCGAGATTGGCCACCAGCAGCCGTCCTCGCACCCGCAAGGCGTCTTCGAGGCCGCCGCAGATATCGCCGGGCGCGCCCTGGCCGCTCTGGGAATCGAGAATGGCGTCACCCACACAGAGTTCCGGATCTCTACCCGGGGGCCCGTGCTGATTGAAACTCATACCCGTATGGGAGGCGATCGCATTCATGTGCTCACGCAACTCACCACTGGTGTAGACCTCGCAGACTTGATGGTGGCCTTCAGCCTTGGTGAGGCTGTTGACGCCCGTCCCACTCCTCAGGGACGCGCGGCCGCTATTCGCTTCTTAGTGGGCCGGCCCGCGCGAGTTCGCGGCGTGAGGCTGCCAGCCATGGAACCGGGGAATGGCATCCATGCCGTAGTGGTCCCGCCCGTAGGCAAAGCGCTCAGCGGCCGAAGCTCCTCGCGGGAACGATTGGGCCACGTCATCGCTACCGGTCCCACGCCCGAACTTGCGGCAAAGACCGCCGAATCCTTCCTGGAGCAGATCCACATCGACTACTTCTGAGTCGTGGCGCTCGACTTCCGTCGGTTGATCAGCCCCGCTGAAATCTGAACGACAAGAGGCATAATGAATCATCAGGAACTGCTACAAGACTTAACCGAGTCCTATCTCAAATCTCTTATCTCCGATGTTTCCGGCTCTTTGAGTTCGGATTTCGACTCATCTGCCCCATTCGGCGAGCTCGGGATTGATTCATTCTATGTCCTAAAAATCATCAAACGTCTGGAAGCGGACTTCGGCACGTTGCCCAAGAGCCTGCTCTTCGAAAACTTCAACATCACCGATTTGGCAAAATACTTCGTCACCAAACATGCGCAGAAGCTTTCTGCCAGGTTCGCCGCGGAATTGGAAGTGTCTCCTGCCCCCGCTGGTGCTCGGCAACTGGAACCGGTCAGGGCAATTGAAAAAGTAAAGGCGGTAGTGAATGGGCGCAATGTCGCCGTCCAGGCACTGGGACCCGTTCGCATACTGGAAAGGGAAGCCTGGACGCATCCTGAGTTTGGGACGCTCGTGCGAGGCCTTTACGACCGCTACAAGTACGAAGGCTCTGCGTCGCGGGGGACGAGAAAGATCGCGCCGAATCTATTCATCGGCAGCGCAAGACGGGGCTACTTCAACTACGGGCGAAGCAAAAATATTATCCTGCTGTACAGCTATAGCGGCCCGCAGGATTATTTGCCGACTCTCCGGGAGGAAATGTACCGGTACTGCGAGGCAAACAACTTTCAGCTCAATATCCTCAATGATGAAGAAATGCAGCCGATCGGCGGAAAAGCCTTTTCCGCGACGCCGTTCGGCGCAATCCAGCGCGTGTTGAATCTCAAGGAGTTTTCCCTGGAAGGCGGCGCGATGCGCCGTTTGCGCTACCAGGTGTCCAAATTCCAGAAATCGGGCGTCTGCAAAACGCAAGAGTATCGTTGCGGCTCCAATCCAGAGACGGACAACAACATCGTCCGCATAATCGACAGATGGTGCGAAGGGAAGACGATGGTCAATCCGCTGGTGCACGAAGTCAAAGCCGAAATTCCTGCCGGCACGTTACCCGGCGAGCACCGGCTCTTCCTCACCTATCTCGACGATGTCCTCCGGAATGTCATCCTCATTAGCGCAATGTCGTCCGAGATAAACGGCTATTTGATGGATCTGGAATTCTATCCTCCCGATATGCCCATGGGAGGCTTGGAGTTTGCGATCGTACAAATGATCAAGGTTCTCGGCGCAGAAGGATGCGAAGTGCTGAGCCTGGGTGGAACCTACGGATGCAAGGTCGATTCCTCGGCCAGTGCGGACCCCGAACTCGAAAAGCTCCTCGATGATCTGCGTCAGCAGAACATTTTCAACGATGAGACCAACCTTCAGTTCAAGAATAAATTCCGCCCGGTAACAAAACCGATTTTCCTGTGTCGCCCCGTAGGAAGCGGCAATCCGGACAACGTCATCGACATCATCATGATGATTGCCGATCCGGAGAGGATGCAGACGTTAGATGGCGAAGACCATACAACGTCTCCGGAACCCACACGCGCAAGTGACCAGCGGTTCGCGATCGAAGGAGACCGGTCGCGCGTCCTGTCGGAGTTCGGTTTTAATCCCCTGAACATTCCGCATGAACGCGTCGAGTTCGATCTGAAGACGGATTCCTGGGCTCAACTGCACATGCCCGGAATTGACGCGCAAATGAGGCATCTGCACTCGCACCTTCAGCAGCCCGCGAATGTGGATGACAGTTTGAGAGCAATCTTTCCGTTCACGCATTTTGTCCTCACGGCTTCCGGGCAGGCAGCCGAGCACATTTTTTTCAAAGCCTGGCCGAAGAAAGGTGTGGTACCTCAGAATCTGCTGTTTCCCAGCACCATCTTTCATCAGATCGACAAAGGCTTCACGCCCAGGGAGCTGCCTCAACCCGCGATCTTTCAATTGAATTCCCAGGAACAGTACAAAGGCAACATGGCGTGGGATGCGCTACAGGCACAAGTGGCGCAGGATCCGGACGCAATTGCCTGTGTCTGTATCGAGGTGAGCAACAATGCTGCGGGCGGCCATCCCGTTTCCATGCAGCATCTGCGCGATGTTAAAGCCTTGCTTGCCGCACATTCCATCCCTCTCGTGATCGACGGCACCCGTGTTGTGGAAAATGCGCAGCTCCTGATCGAAGGCGAAAAAGAATATGCCGGCAAGAGTCTGTGGGCGGTCGTGCGTGAGATCTTCTCCTGCGCGGATGCAGTCATCGGCAGCTTGACCAAGGATTTCTGCGTGAACAAGGGTGGAATCATCGCCACCAACGACGTCAAGCTCTTCAAAAGACTTCAAGAGATCGCTTTCATTGCAGAATCGAAAGCACATCGAGGCCAAAGTGTTGCGCAGGATGGAGAGCGTTCGCCTCATCTGGCGGGCGTTAAACGAGCGCAATGTTCCAGTCGCGCACCCGGCGGGCGGGCACTGCATTCTGATTGATGTCAGGAACATTCCGGAATTTAAGGAGTTCAAAGATCCGGTGGCTTCGTTCCTGGCGTGGATATATTTGACCACCGGGATTCGCGCGGCCGCACACAGCGTGGGGATGCAGAAGCACACGCCGATAAATGATCTGGTTCGCCTGGCCATCCCTGTCGGCCTGAAGCGGGATCAGATCGATAGTGTGATCGAGAGACTCGTCGATGCATTCGCGAAAAGGGTAAACATCCCCGAAATCGTCATGGAGAGCAGCGCGCCTCGGCCATTAGGAAACGTTAACGCGAACTACAGATTGGAAAAAGTTCGCAACGTTTCACATCCTTCGGCGGCCGACTCGTCAACCGCTTCACCGAAGCCGGCGCAACCTGCTCCGTCACGCGAGGCTGTTATGTCGGAAAACGTTCCCGCAGAAACCCAGCCGGCTGAGATTCCCGTGAATACAAGACTGCGCCGAACGCAAGACGTCGCGATCGTAGGAATGGCCGGCCGCTATCCCAAGGCGAAGAATCTGAGAGAACTGTGGGACAACCTGGCTCGAGGCAGAGATTGTATCGAGGAGATTTCGGCAGACCGTTATGACCGGCGTCTGCAGCATGGAAGCATCGAGAGGTACCGCGGCGGCTTCATTGACAACGTGGATAAGTTCGACTCTCTGTTCTTCAACATTTCTCCCAGAGAGGCAGAAATGTTGGATCCTCAGGAGAGGCTTTTTCTGGAGGTGGCCTGGGAAGCAATCGAGGACGCAGGCTACTACCCTGAGATCATGGCACAGGAGGACGCGTCGCGAAATATAGGCGTGTTCGTCGGTGCCGTATGGGCGATGTATCAAATCGTTGGCGTCGACGAAAAGCACGCCGGTAATAAGACCGCTCCTAACTCTTTTCTCTGGAGCATCGCCAACCGCGTTTCCTATTGGATGAATCTATCCGGTCCCAGCTTGACGGTAGACACGGCTTGCTCCTCCAGCTTGACGGCCATTTACCTGGCCTGTGAAGCGATCCATACCGGCGAATGTTCCGCCGCCATCGTCGGCGGAGTAAACCTGGACCTGCATCAGGCCAAATTGGATATCAATCAGATCGGCGGCGCGCTGTCGCCTGACGGTGTCTGCCGCACTTTCGGGAAGGGTACCAATGGATATGTCGCGGGAGAGGGCATTGGTGCGCTTTTTCTGAAGCCTCTGGATCAGGCGCTACAGGACGGCGATCACGTCTATGGCGTGATCAAAAGCGCCGTTGTCAACCACGGCGGGCGGACCAGCGGATATTTCGTTCCCAATCCCAAGGCGCAAGCCAACGTGATTCTGTCGGCGCTCCAGAAAGCGAATATCGGGGCGCGAAGTATCGGATACATCGAGGCGCATGGTACAGGCACCGAACTGGGTGACCCGATCGAGATTGCGGGTTTGAGTAACGCCTTCAGCTCGGACAATGTAGAAAATCAAACCTGCGCGATCGGTTCGATCAAGACCAACATAGGCCACCTGGAAGCAGCGGCCGGGGTCGTGAGCGTTTCGAAGGTCCTTCTGCAGATGAAGCATCGTCAGCTTGTGCCTTCGTTGCATTCCTCCGAGCTGAACGAATTCATCGATTTCGGACATTCGCCTTTCTACGTCGTACAGAAGTTGGAAGACTGGAAAGCGAAGGAAGTGGATGGAGTGCGGTTTCCCCTTCGCGCGGGAATCAGCTCGTTCGGCGCAGGCGGGGCGAATGCGCACATTATCCTGGAGAGTTACGAGCCTGTCGAACGGGTGCCGGAAGAACCAGCGCGACTGACTCAACCGGCGGAATTGATTTTCCCGCTCTCTGCCAGGAACGAGGATCAGTTGCGCGAGACCGCGGTTCGACTCACAAAATTTCTTCAACAGAACGGCGTCGATCTGAATGACGCCGCCTATACCCTGCAACAGGGGCGGAAGTCGTTCGAGCATCGCCTGGCGATCATTGCCAGAACTCAAGAAGAATTGATTGAAAAGCTGACGTGCTTCATAGACGGGAAAAAAGCCGAGGATATAGCTGTCGGCCATACGAAAGGCGCAGAAGGCGTTACACGGTTACTGAATCGAAGGGAGAAACAGGAGTTTATTCGGTTGCTGTCGCAGGGCCGGGATCCTTACAAGATTGCCGCCCTGTGGGCCGAAGGTCTGCTTGCGGACTGGCACGGATTTCAATCCAACGGCTCGGGAAAGAGAATCTCTTTGCCAACCTACCCCTTCGCCGGCAAGCGCCACTGGGTCGGCGATCAATCCCCGGTACGCCGCGCATTTCAGCCGGCGGCGGGCATGCACCCGATGGTCGACACCAATGAATCGACCTTCGAACGCCAGCTCTTCAAAAAGACATTCCACGAGCGGGACTTCTTCATCTACGACCACCTCGTGTCAAACATTCCCACGCTGCCCGGCGTGGCGTACCTCGAGCTGGCACGGAAAGCCGGAGAGATTGCGGCCGGCAGACCGGTGCGAAGAATTCAAAACATTATTTGGGTGAGTCCGATTGCAGTCCAGAACTCGTCCCCCAAAGAGGTGTTCATCGAACTGAAGCCCAGCGGGAACGCCGTGCAATTCGAAGTTTTCAGCAATGGCGTTGAGGGCAAAAAAATACTTCACTCGCAAGGAAGACTTCTGTACACGGCCAGGGAGGAAGCCCCGCCGGAGCTGGAATACGTCGATCTGGATGCCGTTCGCGCAAGGTGCGCGAAAGCGATCGACGGGAAAGCTGCCTATCCTCTCTTCAAGTCAGTCGGGTTGAATCTGGGCCCGAGCTTCCAGGTGCTCCAGGAAGTCTACAAGAGCGACGACGAAGCCCTGGGAGTTCTGAAGCTACCGGAGTTCCGCCAGGCCGACCTGCAAAGCATGGTTCTCCATCCCTCCATCGTGGATGGTTCTTTACAGGCCGGAATGGTCGCGCGACTCGGCGATAACGTGGGCGAAATGCTGGTCCCGTACTCTATCGGCGAAGTCGAGATCCTGCATCCGCTGCAATCCAACTGCTTCAGCTATACAACGAAGGCGAAGGATGACAAGAAGGACTGCCGCGTCCTCAAATCCAATGTGCTGATTCTGGACGAAGCGGGAAAGGTCCTCGTCAGAGTTCGCGAGTCTACCGGCGTGCCTCTTCGAGACGTTCATCAGAAGTCGGAAAACAATGCAGATGTTGAAGGCTTTTCCAAGCTGTACTATTCGTACGAATGGGAGAAAGCCCCGTTGGGCGCGGAGGATCCGAATCCAAACCGGCGGCACTCGATTTTGCTTTTCGATACAGAGCAAACACTGCGTGATCTTTATCAAGCGCGACTAAGAGGGGCAGGGGCTACGTCCGCAGAAATCATCCTGGTGCGGCCGGGGGAGAGGTTCCAGGAGCTGGACGGGCAGTCTTACGAGATCAATCCAAAGAGCAAGGATGACTTCGCGCGTCTCTTTGAATCCATCGCGGAAAGAAACCATTCGATAGAAGATATCTGCTTTGCCTGGCCGATCGGCCATCCTGATTTCCGTAATGAGGACCTTCTCCGGGAGTCACTGGAGAGAGGCGTTTCCTCATTCATGTTCTTGTGCCAGGCCGTGATCAAGGCCAGGCTGGAAGGCAAAGTCCAGCTCCTTTATCTCTATACAGCGAGACCGGGTGAGGCGCAACCGCACAACGAGGCGGTGAGCGGCTTTGTCAACACGTTGCATGGGGAATATCCCAAGCTGCTCTGCAAAACGCTCGAGATCCGGCAGGAGAATGGCGCCTGCGGGCAGATTCTCGACTCGGTTTGGGCGGAACTTCGCGCGCGCACGCAAGATGCGACTGTCGTTCGCTATGAGGCGCAAGAGCGCTATATCCGGAAGCTCAAGGCCTTCGACTTCGAAGAGGCCGGAAGCTCTTCTGCTTCTCAAGGCATGGGCCTGAGGGAAAAGGGCGTCTATCTCATCACGGGAGGAGCCGGTGGGCTGGGCCTGATTCTCGCGGAGTTTTTGGCGAAAAAGTGCAAGGCGAGACTGGTGCTTACTGGCCGATCCAACCTGTCGAAGGAACGCGAGGCCAGGTTAGACGAGTTCCGAAAGTCAGGCGCGGAAGTACTTTACCTGCGCGCCGATGTCTCCGACCGTGAAGACGTCCAGAATCTGGTCAATGAGAGCAAGTCCCGTTTTGGAGAGATCCACGGCATCATCCACGCCGCCGGCATTGTCCGGGACTCGTATGTCCGGAATAAGACGTTGGAGCAAATGAGCGCGGTGTTGGCTCCGAAGGTCCATGGAACGCTGCATCTGGACGAGCTGACCAGAGATGAAGCGCTGGATTTCTTCGTGATGTTTTCTTCGCTCGCGGCCGTCACCGGCAATCCGGGGCAATGTGACTATAGTTTCGCGAACTATTTCATGGACTCCTATGCGGCCGAGCGCGAACGTCTACGAGCCGAGGGAGCGCGGTCGGGGAAAACGTTGAGTGTCAACTGGTCGCTATGGGCTGACGGCGGAATGAGGCCCGATGAGCAGACGGAACTCGCCTTGAAGAAGACCCTGGGAATGAGGCCCTTGAATGCGGAAACGGGCGTTGAAGCGTTCGTGCAAGGTCTTGCTTCGGGGCGATCCCAGTTTGCCGTGCTCGAAGGTATTAAGGAGAAGTTGGAGCTGGCCTGGGGTCTGAAAAAGAGAAGCGCTGCGCCTCGGCGCCGATTCCTGATGAACGAGACGGATCACTTCTCGCGTGGCTGCAGAATGAATTGTCGCAGATCGTCATGGCATTCCTGAAACTCGATGCCAGCGATGTGTCGACGGACAAGGTTTTGCTGGATCTCGGCTTCGACTCGATCGGCCTGACGACCTTTGCAAACGCGATCAACGAGAAGTTTCAACTCGATATAACACCCATCCTGTTTTTCGATTACCCCTCGATTGGTGAGATTGCGAAACATCTGGCCGTGGAGCGGAAGAATGAACTTCTTCGATTCCGTGGTGGTTCCGCTACCGCTACCGCGGCCGCCCCCGAGGCCGTCACGCCGCCACCTGCAACGCACGAGGCGGCGAAATTCGAGATCCGAAAGGGATGGGATCCGGCTGCCCTGGATCGGGAAGCAATGCCATCGCCGGCTTCCGGCGGAGGCTTTTCTCCAGAGCTTCGCTTCGTAAACAAGCCTATAGCGATTGTCGGTATGAGCGGCGTTATGCCCCAATCCGAAGACCTGGAAGAATTCTGGGAGAACTTGAAGAACTCGAAAGATC
>QHXD01000339.1:4630-5174 GCA_003223895.1 Acidobacteriota bacterium | reverse complement strand
GGCACGAGAACCGGAATATTCGTGGGCGTCGCCACAAATGATTATCTCGAGTACATAACGAGTCGCGGAGCTGTGCTGGACGGGTACACCGCCTCGGGAAACTCTCACTGCGTCCTCGCGAACCGAGTGTCATTCCTGCTTGGCCTGCGCGGACCCAGCGCACCGATCGACACTGCTTGTTCGAGCTCCCTCGTCGCCCTGCACCGAGCCATCGAATCCATCCACACGGGAAGCTGTGATATGGCGATTGTGGGAGGCGTGCATGTCATGCTGAGCCCTGCCGCACACATTTCGTTCGGCTCGGCCGGAATGTTGAGCAGCGATGGGAAATGCAAAACGTTCGACAAGCGGGCGAATGGTTACGTGAGAGGAGAGGGTTGCGGAGCAGTTTTCCTGAAATCTTTATCGGCCGCTGAGGCGGACGGAAATCATATATACGCGGTCATCAAGTCGACGGCGGAGAACCATGGCGGGCGAGTGACGGCACTGACAGCGCCGAACTCACTTGCCCAAGCGGAACTCCTGATCGAGGCATACGAAAAGG
>QHXD01000339.1:4121-4616 GCA_003223895.1 Acidobacteriota bacterium | reverse complement strand
TCCCACGACCGTTGGATACATCGAGTGCCACGGCACGGGAACGAGCCTGGGAGATCCTATCGAAATTCAAGGGCTCACCAAGGCGTTTTCTGAATTGTACAAGAGGCGCAACAAAGCTCCCGCCGAAACCCCTCACTGCGGTCTGAGCTCCGTGAAGACCAATATCGGCCACCTCGAGACCGCCGCCGGCATTGCTGGTGTGATCAAAGCGTTGCTAGCCATCAGGCACCGGCAGATTCCAGCGAACATCCATCTGGAAGAGATCAATCCCTACATCAATCTCAAAGGGACTCCCTTCTACATTGCAGACAAACTCACTCCGTGGGAAGCCCGCACGGGCGAGGATGGGGTGCCTGTTCCTCGCCGAGCGGGCGTGAGCTCGTTTGGTTTCGGCGGAGCCAACGCCCACGTCGTGCTGGAGGAGTACATCCCTCCGAAACGTCAATCTCCGGCTGGAGCGCACGAGCCACAATTGATCGTGCTGTCCGCGAAAAA
>QHXD01000339.1:0-4111 GCA_003223895.1 Acidobacteriota bacterium | reverse complement strand
TGCAATCCATACACGCGTACCTGGAGAAGGCGGAGGTCGAACTCATCGACCTCGCGTATACGCTGCAGATTGGAAGAGATGAGATGCCGGAAAGACTGGCATTGGTCGTTTCGAGCACAGAAGACTTGAAACAGAAACTCGGAGCGATTCTCCAGGGTGGCGAGAGGCCGCAGGACAGCTACCGCAATCAGATCACAAAGACTGACGCGAAATCCCACATAGCGGACGGCGCCCTCATCGAACGGAAAGAACTTTCCAGACTGGCAGAACTGTGGGTATCGGGCGCGAAAATCGACTGGCGCTTACTCTACAAATCGGGTGTTCCGAGGCGTATTTCTGCTCCAACGTATCCTTTTGCGAGGGAGCGTCATTGGATCGCTGGCGCGGAAGGAAACATTGCCAGGCAGCCACACCAGCCGGCCGCGACCGCGGCGGCGCGCCTGCATCCTCTCATTCATCGCAATGTATCAACATTCCAGGAACAGAAATTCTCTTCCCGTTTCTCTGGTGACGAATTCTTTCTGGCGGATCACGTCGTCGAGACCCAGAAGATCCTGCCGGGCGTCGCCTATATGGAAATGGTCAGAGCCGCAGGAGAGCTGTCAGGGAACGCGAACGTTCGCGTCATTCGAAACCTGACCTGGGAGAGACCGCTTATCGTGGAAGGCGATGCGAAGGAGGTCGAGGTATCGCTTGCGCCCTTCAAGAATGAGGTCAAGTTTGCGGTAAATACCGTCGCCGGCGAAAGCGTGATTACGCACTGTAAGGGGAGATTCGGATATGAAGTAGACAGCTCGGCGCCTGAAAGCCTGGACATCGCCGGGATCAAAGACCGCTGTTCTGAGCAGGTCATGTCGGGTGCGGATCTCTATCCTTTCCTGCGCAGTGTTGGCCTGAAATTGGGCAGGAGTTTTCAAATCGTCAAAAGCATTTACGCCAATGAGTCCGAGTCGCTCGCGATCCTGGAATTACCCGAGCACCTCAGGAACGAGGCAGGCCTGTTCTGGCTGCACCCCGCCTTGATGGATGGTTCCCTGCATACCGCCATCGGGCTGATGAAGGCGAACGGAATCGATGCCCCGTTGGGCCTCCCGTATTCAGTAGCGGAAGTGCAGATTGTCCATCCGCTTCGCGACCTCTATTACGGATATGCAACCTGGACAATAGATCCCAAGCTCAACGCGGACCGCCAGAAGGTCACCTTCTACCTTCTGGACAAGAATGGAAAAGTTCTCNATTGTCTCAGGGTGCAACGAAGGCGGCTCTGCGATCGAAGGACGATCAGCCCGAAGGCGCTCCTCTCCAGGAAGAAGTGAAGGCGGGCTTGCAAGCTCTGCTTCCGGTCTGGAATCCGGTGCGCCTCGAATCGAGCTCGGGCGTGGTTCTCCCGGAGTCGAGCAATATCCTTCTGGTGGGCGGCGATTCCACTCAATTGGATTGGGTTCGGAGGTCATACCCGAACTCGCAACTTCTCGAAGTGGATCCGGCCTCCAGCGTCGACATCATCGAGAAGAAACTTGCTGATCGCTCTTTCGATCAGCTCCTCTGGGTTGCGCCCGACGTAACTGCTGAGGCTGGCCGTCAGAGCGAGGGCCACGAGCTGATCATCGAACAGCAGGAAGAAGGGGTCCTGACTGTCTTCCGCATCATCAAGGCGCTTCAGCGCCTGGGGTATGCCACCAGGAAACTTCAATGGACAATCGTCACCAGCAGAACGCAGAGGGTAACTGAGGTTGAGCCAATACAGCCTGCTCACGCCGGTATCGTGGGCCTCGTGGGCAGTCTGGCGAAAGAGTATCCCCACTGGGATTTGAGGCTGTTGGACCTGGATTCACTGGCATCGCTGTCTGCTCGAGAATGCCTGTCGCTGCCGTGGGACAAGCAAGGCGACGGGTTGGCACACCGCCGAGGTGAATGGTACCGGCAAGGACTGGCGCTCATGGCAACGCTGCCTGAAGCGACGCCCGCCTATCGACAAAACGGAGTCTATGTCGTGATTGGCGGCGCTGGTGGTGTCGGCGAGGTGTGGAGCCGCTTCATGATCGAACACTACCAGGCCAACATCGTCTGGATCGGGCGACGGGAATACAACGCGGCGATTGAGGAGAAAATCAACGCGTTATCCCGGCTCGGTCCAGCGCCTTTGTATATTTCGGCAGATGCGACGGACCTGGCTGCATTGGAGCGGGTCCGAAGGACGGTGTTGGAAATTTATCCGGCCATTCATGGAGTCGTGCACTCCGCCATCGTGCTGCGAGACCAGAGCCTTTCCCGCATGGACGAATCGGCGTTCAGGGCCAGCTTATCTGCCAAGGTCGACGTCAGCGTGAATATGGATAGAGTGTTCGGGAACGAAAAGCTGGATTTCATGCTCTTCTTTTCCTCCATCATATCCGTCGTCAAATCGCCCGGGCAGTCGAATTACGCCGCCGGCTGTACCTTCAAGGACAGCTTCGCGCACAAGCTGCAGCAACACCGCGCGTATCCAGTGAAAATCATGAACTGGGGATACTGGGGCAACGTCGGCGTCGTCGCAGATGAATCCTACAACAGGATTATGCGGCAGATGGGCATAGGCTCCATCGAGCCGCATGAGGGAATGGCCTCTCTCGAGGTTTTAGTCGGCTCCGAGATGCATCAGCTGGCTTTAATGAAGACGCTCAACAGTCAGGTAATCGCAGGCCTCAACCTATCGGAGGCCATTACGTATTATCCAAAAACCGCACCAACGGTGCTGCCGCAGATAGGGCGAGCACTTGCCGCACAGGCCTCGGTGTAACAGTAGCGGCGGTCTATGACCGCCTAGAGCGCCGCTACAACTGCGCGATTTCAATTTTTCACACCCCACCAGGAGAACCCATCCATGGCCCACACGATCGCTGCAATCGAAGCTGAACTGCCAAGTTCGGAGATGAACGACCTGATAGATGAAATTCTGGCATCCAGTCTGAGATGTCTTGGACTCTTCAGCGACGGAGTTCATAAGATCGCCGATCTGTCCCTGGACAAGCAGCCCGCTCCTTATTACGAGCGGTGGCTGAGCAGCAGCATCCTCTATTTACAACAACAGAACGTGCTTGCTTCCGATCTGACGTTCAGCCGCAACGTCGGAACACTTGCCGATCTGTGGAATGAGTGGGAAGCGAAACGCTCGGCGTGGGCAGCCAACCCCAACCAGCAGGCACAGAGTACCTTGTTGGAGGTTTGCCTCAGGGCGTTGCCGGGAATCTTGAGCGGGAAACAACGCGCAACCGATGTCATGTTCCCGAATTCTTCGATGCAATTGCTCGAAGGCATCTATCGCGGCAATCCGCAGGCAAATTATTTCAATGACGCGCTCTGTGAAACATTAAGCTTCTGCATCGAAGAGCAACTGCAAGCGGACAGAGAGCGCAAAATTCGAATTCTGGAAATTGGCGCCGGCACGGGTGGCACAACCGCGACGCTGTTGCCGTTATTACAGCGGTTCCCGGTCGAGGAATACTGCTACACCGACGTCTCCAAAGCATTCTTGATGTACGGTGAAAAACACTTCCAACCTCAGTTTCCGGCACTGACCACGGCGATCTTCGACGTCTCCAAACCTCTGAATTCGCAATCAATCGCCTCGAATCGTTATGACTTCGCCATCGCCGCCAACGTATTGCATGCGACGCCCAATATCAGGGAAACCTTGCGGAATGCCAAAGCAGCGTTGAAGAACCAGGGTGTCCTGCTGCTCAACGAAATCAGCGCATGGTCCTTGTTCAACCATTTGACCTTTGGCCTGTTGGAGGGATGGTGGTTGTACGAGGACAAGGCGGTACGTCTGCCTGGCAGCCCAGGTCTGGCGCCGGAGAAGTGGCGAGAAATTCTGGCGGAAGAAGGGTTTGAATCGATCCTTTTCCCCGCCGAGGAAGCACATAACTTCGGGCAGCAAATTGTTGCCGCTGTCAGCAACGGCTGGACACGGCAGCGCATCGTGAAGCATGTTCCGCAGCAGCGTTCCGCCGGTGTGGAATCCGCGGCTGTGAAGCGGCCAGACGCCCCTGCAACACGAAATACACGAAAGGTCAATGGCGCGTCGCCCACAGCAGAACTGACCGAGCAGATGAGCGTCGACTATACACGA